>JARRKW010000188.1:0-3990 GCA_037387645.1 Desulfuromonadaceae bacterium | reverse complement strand
AGAAAATCGAGGCGGAGTGAGGAGTCTATTTGTGAAGAACGTTCGGAACCGTAGCCGGAAGGAAGTTGTTTTTTGCGACCGTTAGATCCCGCCGGCATTCAACGGATCATGGTCCGCTCGACCAACTGGCTCGGCGACGCGGTGATGACCACTCCGGCCCTGTCGGTGCTGCGGCAACATTTCCCCGCCGCCGAAATCGTGCTGGTCGCCAACCCGCTGGTGGCGCAGCTGTTCAGCTACCATCCCTGTTGTGACCGGGTGCTGGTCTATGATCGCAAAGGAGAGGATGCCGGCCCGGGCGGTTTCATCCGTTTTGCCACCGAGCTGCGGCGGCAGCGGTTCGATCTGGCCATTCTGCTGCAGAATGCCATCGAGGCGGCCATTCTGACGACCCTGGCCGGCATTCCCCGTCGCGCCGGTTATCGTACCGACGGGCGCGGTTTGTTGCTCAGTCATGGTGTTCCCGTGGGCGCGGCGGAAAAGGAACTGCATCATACCGACTATTATGTCCGCATGCTGAAGAACCTCGGCATCAGTGGCAGTCCGGGCGGTTTGCTGTTGGCCTGCACCGAGGCGGAACAGGACCGGGCCCGGCAACTGCTGGGAGCGGCGAACTGGATCGCCATCAATCCCGGCGCCGCCTACGGTTCCGCCAAGCGCTGGCTGCCGGAGCGTTTTGCCGAGGTGGGCGACCGCCTGGCGGCACGCTACGGGGTACGCATTCTGCTCACCGGCGGGCCGGCCGAGGAGGAAATCGGGCGGGATATCGAACAGGCCATGAGCTGCGCGCCCCTCAACCTCATCGGCAGGACCGGGGTGCGGGAACTCATGGCCCTGCTGGCCAGCTGCCGTCTGATGGTCACCAATGATTCGGGGCCCATGCATGTGGCCGCCGCTTTCGGTGTGCCCCTGGTGGCCGTGTTCGGCTCCACCGACCACCGCACCACCTCGCCCCTGAGCGACCGGGCGCGTATTGTGCGGAAGGACATGGACTGCGCCCCCTGTCTGCTGCGGCAGTGTCCCACCGATCATCGTTGCATGGAGGCGATTGCGGTGGAGGACGTACTGGCGGCGGCGCAGGCGTTGTTGGGCGAAACGCTATGAAAATACTGATTGTCAAAGTCAGCGCCCTGGGGGATGTGGTCCATGCCCTGCCGGTGCTGACCTATCTGAAGAGCGTCGATCCCGCCCTGGAGATCGACTGGCTGGTGGAACGGCCGTTTCTGCCGCTGCTGGAGGGACATCCCCTGCTGCGTCGTGTCCTGGCGCTGGACACCAAGGGCTGGCGCAACCAGGGAGGACTGACCCCTTTGCGGGAAGCCCTGAGCCTGGTTCGGCAGTTGCGCCGGGAAGGTTACGATCTGGTGCTCGATCTGCAGGGTAACTGCAAAAGCGGTCTTTTCACCCGGTTGAGCGGCGCGCCCCTGCGCTATGGTTTCGATCTGGACGGGGCCAGGGAATGGCCCAACCTGCTGGCGACCAACCGGCGGGTGGTACTGACCAGCGAGGATCATCATGTCAGTGATCGATCCCTGGCGATCGCCCGAACGGCCCTGCCCGGGGGAGACCAAACCCTGACCGCCGGCACCTTGCCGGTTTCCGCCGCAGCTCTGGCCCGGGTGGAAAAACATCTGCAGGAGCTGGGACTGACAGCCGTGCCCCTGGTGGTGCTGCATTACGGCACCACCTGGAGCACCAAGCTCTGGCCTCTGGACTGCTGGATGGCGTTGGCCAAAAATCTGGTGGAGCAGGGGATCCGGCCGTTGCTGAGCTGGGGCAATGAAACGGAACGCCTGGCCAGCCAGGCCATTGCCGACGCCTGTGCCGGACAGGCCCTGCTTTGGCCCCGCGGCAGTCTGCCGGAGCTGGTGGCGCTGCTGAGTCGGGCCGATCTGGTGATCGGTGCCGATACCGGGCCGGTGCATATGGCGGCGGCGGTGGAGACCCCGACCGTGTCCATCTATCGGGTGACCGATGCCCGACGCAATGGTCCCCGGGGGGAGCGCCATATCTGTCTGCAGTCGCCCCTGGACTGTTCACCCTGTTTGCGGAAAACCTGTGACCAGGACGACATGTGCGGAAGGAGTATTTCGGTGGACAGCGTTATTGCCGCCAGCCGGAAGCTGCTCGGGGAGACCGGGGCGTGAATCCGGCGACCAACCTGGTGATTGCCGCGGACGTCCGGGAGCTTTTTCTGACCGCGGGCTTCAAGGATTTTGCCGATTTCATGGAGATGGCCGACGGCCGGCATATCTGTCACAAAAGGGGACGGTCGGTTTACCGTTTCGAAGTCGGTTCCCGCGCTTTTTATCTGAAGCGAAACCGTTTCCACCGGGTCGAGTTTTTCAAGGGACTGCTGCGCTTCAGACTTTTCCGGCGTGAGGCCGTCCGGGAGTGGCGCAATATCCTGATGATCCGGGATGCCGGTATCCCGACCATTACGCCGGTGGCCATGGGGGCGCGTTATTGCTTCGGTTTTGAGACGGCTTCCTTCATTGTTTCCGAGGAACTGTACGGCAGTGAACCCCTGGATCGGTTGTTGCGGCGTCGTCTCGGTCCGCTGCGGGGGCGGGACCGGCGCCGGCTTAAGGGACATTATCTGCCGCGGGTTGCCGACATCGCCCGCACACTGCACGACAGCGGCCTGAACCATCAGGATTTTTACCTGAGTCATTTCTATGCCGATGACGGGGAAGGGCTTTTTCTCATCGATCTGCAACGGGTCATGCATCGTTTTCGCGTTCCCCTCCGGTATCAGGTCAAGGACTTGGCTCAGCTCAACTATTCGGCGGAGATGACGGGGGTGTTGACCCGCGCCGATCGCATGCGGGTTTTCCATCGTTATCTCGGGGTTTCCAAGCTGTGCGCCGCGGACAAAATTCTGCTGCGAAAGATTCTGGCCAAAAGCGGTCGGATTGCCAAGCATACCGTCAAATTGCTCGAACGGCGTCGGCGCCGGGGAGAAATTCTATGATTCTGGAGATAAAGCAACATTTTTCGGCTCATGTGGACACCATCAATCAGGTGGCGGAACAGCTGTCCGGGAATATTTCGGCCTGTGTCCGGTTGCTGGCCGATGGACTGGCCGCCGGGAACAAGCTTCTGGTGATGGGCAACGGCGGGTCCGCCGCCGACTCCCAACACATGGCCGCCGAGTTCGTCGGCCGGTTCCTGATGGAACGCAAGGCTTTGCCGGCGATCGCCCTGACCACCGACACCTCGATTCTGACCGCGGTGGGCAATGACTACGGTTATGACGAGATTTTCAAACGTCAGGTCGAGGCCCTGGCTCAACCGGGGGATCTGGTGCTCGGCATTTCCACCAGCGGCAATTCCGGCAATATTGTGCGCGCCCTGGAAGCGGCCAAGGCTCTGGGATGCAAGACCATCGGCCTGCTCGGCCGGGACGGCGGCGCCATCGCTCCGCTGGTCGATCTGAATCTGACCGTTCCGGTGCAGGATACCCCCCGGATTCAGGAAGCCCACCTGACCATCATCCATATTTTGTGCGACCTGGTCGAAAAAGATCTGTTCGGTTGCAGGTGACGAGGCAGAAACGATATGAAAAAATTTCAACCTATCGATATTTCCAAAGTCAAGACCTATTCCATCAAAACCCGCGATAATAAAGTCAACGTGAGTGAGCACTTTGCCAGGACGCCCCGGGCGGATATGTCCTTCGGCGAATTTTTCGATTCGTTGCCCCGGCTGTTGGGGGCCGACAGTCTGCGTGGGGTGGTGGACGCGGTGGTACGGGCCAGAGAAGCCGACCGGCCGGTCGTGCTGGCCATGGGGGGGCATGTCATCAAATGCGGGTTGCAGCCGGTGCTGAAGAAGCTGATTGACGAAGATGTCATTACCGCGGTGGCGATGAACGGTTCCGTTTCGATCCATGACTTCGAGGTTTCTCTGGTCGGGGCCACCTCGGAAGATGTCGGCGCCGTGCTCCACAGCGGCGATTTCGGTTTTTCCGAGGAAACCGGCGGTGGG
>JARRKW010000187.1:0-4008 GCA_037387645.1 Desulfuromonadaceae bacterium | reverse complement strand
CAAATGGGGCAGCAATATGATCCTGACCGGGGACGGGGCCAGCAAGGTCCAGGTTTTCCAGCTGGATGGCGCCGACCTGCTCAACTCCAGCGTACTGCTGCTCAACAATGTTGCCGCCGACGCCACCCTTCTGCTGAACGTATCCGGGCAATCGACCGGCTTGACCTCCATGGGTTTGGGCGCGTTGCAGGCCTATGGCGACCGGGTGCTGTTCAACTTCTTTGAAGCGGACCTGCTGCAGTTGGCGGGAGTCGGTATCTGGGGCAGCATTCTGGCCCCCTTCGCGGATATTGCTCAATCCCAGGGGATCATTCACGGCACCCTGATCGCCTCCTCCTTTGCCGGGACCATGCAGCAGAATTACAACCCCTTTCAGGGTGAGCTGGGGACGCCGGTGCCCGAGCCGAGTACCCTGCTCCTGTTTTTGATCGGCGCCTGGGGGGTGTACAGGGTTTCGCGACGGCGTGACGAAAAGAGGAATGATTAAGCGAAGCCGTTTTTTCTGTCTCGAAACATGGCATCCTTGCTGCCGGCCACGGGTATGTCAGTTTTTGCCTTGACAAGCTTGCGGTGCTCTAATTATATATGGTCAATTTTAACGCCAGGAGGGAGGAAAAAATGAAAAAAGCGTTGTTCATGGGATCGGTACTGTTGCTGGTAAGTCTGCTGGTGGGAACGGCGGTCGCCACGCCGGATCGGGCCGATCGCACCGGAAAAACCTGCGGCGAATGTCATTCCAAAGTAGGCAAGCCGCTGGGCAAGTAATCCGCTGCAGAAACGGTGAGTGAGAAAAGGCGAGGATGAAAAATCCTCGCCTTTATTAATTGGGTTGCCGCAGAAGCTCGGAGTTCCCAGAGGGGTTCACGCACAAACGCAATAGAGAAACAGCTTTTTTGCTTTCACTCCTTGAGGGGATTTCTCCGCGCCTCTGGGTCTCTGTGGCTGATTTATTTCATTTCCCGGAACTTTGCTTCCATGGCGTTGATCTCGTCGATCCGGATCAGGGCATCGTAAAAATCTTTGCCGGCCAGTTTTTCCAGATGGAGCAGGTTGTCGCCGACGCTTTTGATATAACCCTGAAAGCTGTTGCCCGATTTCAGCGTAATAAAGACATTCTGGCCGATATGGCTTTTGAGGTTGTCGGCCAGGGACATGGCAGTGTTGAAGCCGGCACCCTCCACGGGTACCACGCTGCGCGCCTGGGACTGGAATGGAGTAAGAGCGAGCCAGCATGTGATCAATGCCACTACTACCGGAAGAACATAGGGTTTTCTTGACATGATACCTTCCTTTCTCGACTGTCGGGTTGGTATGGAAACGGGGAACAGGCCCCTTTGTTAAGGCGATCGGCAAACGGCTTTTGCGCCGGATTATTTCGGTGGGTTCGGCGGATATTCCTTATGGTATTCGCCCCAGCCGTTGCCTTTGATGAATTTTCCGCAAAAGGGGCAATAGTAAAGGTGCCACAGCATGTCCACGTACCATTCCGTTTCGTCATCGTCCGGCGAATGATAAATCTCCTTTTCTTCGACAGCTTCCTCAAAACGTGGACAGCAAAAGTGGATGTTGGCTTTCTGTTTGCTCATGTGTTCCCCTGCGGCAATGGGTTTCGACAGGGCGCTTGGTTCCCTTTTTGCCCGATGTGGATAATTTTAATTAACGCTTAAGGGGGCAAGATTTATTGATTTTATATCATTTTTAATTTTAATTGAATGTGTTTGTGAAGAATTCGCGGGGGAAATCGGCCAATGGTGCATTCGGGAATAAATTTATCAGCCACCTGCTCTCGTAAGGGCAGGTGCGGTTTCGTGCCGGTCCCTCTTCCTCTTTCACTGGAGGAGTGTCTGTCGGGCGCGAGCATCGCGGCGGAAGCCGCGCCCGCAGCCAAATAGTTAAACCACCTGATCCATAGCTGTTGGATAGATAGATCCAACCCGTTGTCCGTAGAATTTTCATCAGAGAATCAGAAGATATTCACGCCCGCTGTCGACGGGGAGTTCGCTTGTCAAGCCTCCGCGTTTAATGGGGCGGAGCTTGGGGATCGAGGCTGAGGATGAAGTCGGCCAGTTTTTCGCGCTGTGCCTCGGTGGTTTGCTTCCCAAACGGCGGCATAATAACTCCGCCGGTTTCCCTGATCCATTGCCCCGAAGCGCCATGGGCAATGCGGTCGATAATAGTTTTTTGGCCCGCTACTTTATCGTCTTTATATTTGTCGGCCATCCAGACAAAAGCGGGGCCGATAAGCTTTCTGTCGATATCGTGACAAACCAGACAGCCCGCTTGCTTGGCAAGTTCCAGATCCTGCGTTGCCGCCGCAGCCGGGGCAACGTTCAATAGTACGATAACCGTCATGTTGAGCATCCCCAGCCCGATTGCGATTCTCATTGCACCTCTCTTTTGCTTGAGTGGGAAAATTTGCAGCGGCGGAAAAAGTAAAAAGACCGTGTGAAAAAGGGCCTTCCGCGCAGGTTAAAAACTGTTTTCCTCATTTTCGGCGGCGGTCGGCACATCCACCATTTCCACCCAGAAGGTGCTGCCGCCCCCTGGGGTTTCCTCCACCCAGACGTTCCCTCCGTAGAGCCGGGCGATCTTCAGGACCGTGGCCAGGCCCACTCCCGTTCCTGGAAACTTCTGGCTCGAAGCGCCCCGATAGAAGGCTTCGAAAATTCGGTCACGTTCCTGTTCCGGAATGCCCGGACCGTGGTCACGGACGTAGAATAGTACCAGGTCCTCCTTGCGTTCCCCCCCGATTTCGATGGGACTGTCCTTTTGGCCCGCATAACGGATGGCATTGCCAATCAGGTTATCGAAGATCTGGGTCAAAAAGGTTTTGGGTATTCGCAGGGTTGGCGGAGAATCGACAACCACGGCCACCTCCGTCTGGGCGATTTTCGCAGAGAGCTCACTGACCACCTCATGGATGATCGCTCCTGTGTCGAGGGGCTCGGCAGGCCGCTGGACATGTCCCACCCTGGCCAGGGTGAGCAGATCCTCCATCAGGTCCACCATCTTTTCTCCAGCCTCGCTGATTTCGTCCAGGCAGGTGAGAGCCTGACTATCCAACCGGTCCTGGTAACATTCACGCAGAAAATGGGCGTAACCGATAATGGGGGTAAGGGGGGTGCGCAGATCGTGGGAAACGGTATAGGCGAAGGCTTCCAATTCGCGGTTGGCCATCCGTAATTTATCCTCCGCCGCCTCGCGCCGGCGGAGGTCCTGTTGCAGGCGCTGATTGGCCTGGTCCAACTCGGCCGTGCGTTCCCGCACCAGTTCTTCCAGATGCTCGCGGTATTTTTTCAGTTCCTCCTCGGCCTGCTTGCTTGCGGTGACATCGCGGATGGTACCCTGCAGAACCGTTTGGTCCTTGAGTTGCATTCTGGTCAGCAGGACCGTGGCATAGAACACTTCGCCGTTTGGCCGCAGATGTTTCCACTCAAAAAAATGCGATCCCTTGGCCAGGGTCAGGTCTCTGACTTCCCTGACTTTGTCTGTGGTCAGAACGCCATCCGGTTGATATACCGGAGAAAGATCTGCGGGGGTGTTTTGGGTAAATTCATCGATGTCCCGGCAACCGAACAGTTCCAGGGCCGCCGGATTGGCGTCGATAAAATGTTCGCCGGGAATCATGATCACCATGGCATCCCTGGACGTGTTGAAGAGGGTCCGGTATCTTTCCTCGCTTTCCCGGCCCGACCGTTCGGCCTCTTGCCGTTCGGAAATTTCCCGTTGCAGCTGGGCGTTGGCCGCCAGCAGTTCTTTGTTGGTTTCGGTGAGCCGCAGCTTGTTCAGGCCCATTTCCCCGATGACCTGGGCCATTTTGCATAACAGGTTTATGGTCTCCTCGATGCTTTCCCGGGTAAAGACCGGAACGCGCGTCAGGGCCTCAAGGTAGGCTTCTCGATCGAAATTGAATTCAAGGGACTGTTGGCGCATCGTTGCCCTGCGGCGGGACCCGGCGGGGCGGTGGCAGTTGCCGGCCTAGCGGCCAACATCGCCACCGGTACACAA
>JARRKW010000186.1:0-4010 GCA_037387645.1 Desulfuromonadaceae bacterium | reverse complement strand
GTCGCGCAGCATCGACTCCATTGTCACGGAAGTGCGCAATCTGACCGAGCAGGGGGTCAAGGAGGTCAATCTGATCGCTCAGGACATCACCGCCTACGGCGCCGATCGTTCCGATGGCGCCCGCATCGAGGCGCTGTTGCGGGAGCTGGTCAAAATCGATGGCTTGCGCTGGCTGCGCCTGCTCTACGCCTATCCCGACGGCATCAGCGACGAGTTGATCGATCTCATCGCCGGCGAGGAGAAAATCTGCGATTATCTCGACATCCCCTTGCAGCATATTGACAGCGGCATTCTGGCCATGATGAACTGGCGGGTGGACGAATCCGATATCCGCGCGTTGATCGGTCGCCTGCGCGAGAAGGTTCCCGATTTGACCCTGCGGACCTCCTTCATTGTCGGATTTCCCGGGGAAACGGAAGAACAGTTCGCCAATCTGCACGATTTCATCAACGAGGGCCATTTCGAACGGGTCGGCGTGTTCCGTTACTCGCGGGAAGAAGGAACCGCCGCCGCCGCCCTGGAGAATCAGATTCCCGAACGGGTCAAAAAAACTCGCTACAGCAAGTTGATGAAGTCCCAGCAGCGGGTTTCCTTTCGCAAAAACCGAGCGCTGGTCGGTCGCGTTGAACCGGTGTTGGTCGAAGGCTACAGCGAGGAAACCGATCTGCTGCTGCGAGGCCGCAGTATCCGGCAGGCGCCGGATATCGACGGCCAGGTCTATATCACCGCCGGCCAGGCCAATATCGGCGACATCGTGCAACTCCGCATTACCGATTCCTCCGATTACGATCTGATCGGCGAAATCGTCGAGGAATAAGATTTGTCCCTGAACCGTCCCCTTGTCATTCTACTGTTGTTCGGAGTGCTGGCCCTGTTCGCCTTGCAGCAGTGCCGAGACAAACCACAAAGTCTCAGCCGCAGCCGTCTGCTCATGGGAACGGTGGTGGAAATTACCGTCCTGGGCGACGCGCCGGAGGGGCTGGAGGGTGCCGTTACAGAAGCCTTTGCGGCCTTGGAGCGGGTTGAGCAGTTGATGTCCGCCCATTTTTCCAACAGTGACGTCGCCCGGCTCAACGCCAGCGGCGAAGCCGTCGAGGTCAGTCCCGAGACCGCCGCCGTGCTGGCGTTGGGACAGCGCATCGCGGAGGCCAGCGGCGGCACCTTCGATATGACCTTGGGGCGGCTGATTCAGCTCTGGGGCATGGAGACGGCCGAACCCCATGTCCCCGATCCGGCGGAAATCGCCCCGACGTTGATGGATATCGGCCCCCGGGCGCTACGGATCGAGGGCACCCGGATCAGCAAAAGGGCTCCTGATCTGCAGGTCGATCTCGGCGGCATCGCCAAAGGTTATGCCGTGGATCAGGCCATCGAGGCATTGCGCCGGGCCGGAGTAACCCATGCCTCGGTCAATGCCGGCGGCGATATCCGTCTGCTGGGAGATCGCCAGGGCCGCCCCTGGCGCATCGGCATCCAGCATCCCCGCCATGCCCAAACCATACTGGTGACTTTGGAACTCGAACAGGTCGCCGTCGTCACCTCGGGCGATTACGAACGTTTTTTCGAGCGTGACGGCATCCGTTACCATCACCTGTTCGATCCCCGGAGCGGCTTTCCCGCCCGGCTCTGCCAGAGCGTAACGGTGCTGGCCCCCAGTGCCGCCGAAGCCGACGCCTTGGCGACGGCGGCCTTTGTGCTGGGGCCCGAAGCCGGCTTAAGTTTCATCGCTTCCTGGCCCCATGCCGAGGCGTTGCTGGTCGCCGCCGACGGCAGGCGGTTGCTCTCGGACGGTCTCAAGGACCGGGTGAAATGGCCCTAGCCGCCCTGTTGCGTCGCATGACCCCCCTCGACCGGCTGATTGTCCTGGTTCTGCTGCTGGCCAGCGCGGCCGCCTTCGCATTGATCGGCCACGGTCCCCGTGGTACCCGGGTGGTGGTGGAACGGCAGGGGCAGGTGATCTTCAGTGCCCCCCTCGGGGTCGACCGCACGGTAACCCTGAACGGACCGTTGGGCGAGACGCAATTGCGGATCCGCGACGGCCATGCCGGTATCATTTCCTCCCCCTGTGCCCACAAGGTCTGTATCGGCATGGGCCAGATCGCCCAGCAGGGGGAATTGTTGGCCTGTGTCCCCAACGATCTGCTGGTCCGCATCGAGGGGCAGGAGGCCGAGGAGCCGAGTCATGACCTCATCAGCCGTTGATCCCCAGCTGCTGGCCCGGGTCCGCCGGCGGATCTTTCTTGCCCTCTTCATTGCCCTGGCCGTGGCCTTGCATACCCTGGAGTTTCTGCTGCCGTCGCCGGCCCCCTGGTTTCGCCTCGGTTTCGCCAATATCCTGACCCTGACGGCGCTCTTTCTCTATGGCGGTCGGGCGGCCTGGGTGGTGACCCTGGCCCGGGTCGGTATCGGTTCGCTGGTGGTCGGCAACCTCTTCTCCCCGGGGTTTCTCCTTTCCCTCTGTGGCGGAATAACCGCTACCGCCTTGATGACCAGTGCCCGCGCCCTGGGCGGCCGGCACATCGGTCCAGTCGGGGTGTCGGCCCTGGGTGCGGTCGGTCATGCCGCCGGGCAACTGTTTGTTGCCTGGCTGGTGCTGGTCCGCCATGCCGGTCTCTGGCAACTGTTCCCATTTTTCCTGCTGTTCGCCCTCGGCACCGGTATCGCCAATGGCATCGCTGCCGATCTGCTGCTCGAACTGCTGCGTTCCCATAGCGCCTTCCGGACGCCCGTTGCGGCGGAAAATGGTCTGGAGAGCCGAATAAGCCCCTGAGTTTATTTCCGCGTTTCAGACTGGGACGGAGAACTCGTTACCCGCTCCGTTCCCTGCTTCGTATCGAACCGCTCTGCCGCGGCGCATGTTTCAGGATGGATAAGTCGTGAAAAGCCTGCGCTTTCTTTTCCCCTATCTGCGAAACTACCGGCGACGGCTGGGGGCCGGATTGGTCTGGTTGCTGTTGACCAACCTTTTGGCCATGCTGATTCCCTGGGCCCTCAAGCTGGGCATCGATGCGGCCGAGGGGGGCGATACCCGCCAGATTTTCTGGTCCGCCGCTTTGCTGGCGACCGCTGCGGTTTTGCGCGGCGGCAGCCGGATTGCCTCCCGCTTCCGTTTTTTGCGCAGCGCCCGTCGTATCGAGGTGGATCTGCGGCGGGATATGCTGGCCCGGCTGCTGGATCAGGAAACCACCTTTTTCGATCGCCAGCGCACCGGCGATCTGCTCTCGCGTTTTACCAACGACCTCGCCAACATCCGCATGCTGGCCGGTTTCGGCGTCCTGAGCCTAGCCAATGCGGCCCTGATTTATCTCTTCAGTCTGATCATGCTGTTGAGTCTGGCACCGAAGCTGACCCTGATCGCTTTGCTCCCCTATCCGCTCATGCTGCTGATCGTCAAACGGGTCAGCCGACATCTGCTGCACCATTCCAGCCGGGTGCAGGAAACCTTGGGGAAAGTCAGCGAGGCGGTGGAGGAAGGGGTTTCCGGGCAGGCGGTGATTCGCGCCGGCAATCTGCTCGCCAACCGCTGCCGACGGTTTGACCGGCTCAACGAGCATTACCTGGAATGCAACTTGATCCTGGCCCGTTTGCGGGCGTTGATACTTCCTTTCATGACCGTCATCGGCCCGTTGGCCACGTTGCTCGCCCTCTATTTCGGTGGCGGCCGGGTGATGGCTGGGGAACTCAGCCTGGGCAAGCTGGTGGCCTTCAATGCTTATCTGGTGCAGCTGGCCTGGCCGACTCTGCTGCTCGGCTGGGTTCTGACCCTGACCCAGCGCGCCGCCGCCAGCATGGAACGCATCGAGCTGCTGCTGCGGTTGCCGGTTGCTGAAACGGCGGCTGCCGTTTCGGTGGAAAGGGATCCCGGCGCGCCCGAGGTGCGGGTGCAGGATTTAACCTTCGCCTACGGCAGTCAGCCGGTTTTGACGGGAATGAGCTTTGCCGTCTCCCCCGGTTCACTGGTCGGCGTCGTCGGCGCCACCGGCGGCGGCAAAAGCACTCTGCTCAAATTG
>JARRKW010000185.1:0-4024 GCA_037387645.1 Desulfuromonadaceae bacterium | reverse complement strand
GCCTATGCCGCCACCAAGACCGGCGAATGGGAAAACCATAAATATCTCGGTCTCGACATCGCCGGCCGTACCCTGGGGATTATCGGCGCCGGAAAAATCGGCCGCATGGTTGTCGAACGGGCCCTGGCTCTACGCATGCGGGTCCTGGTACACGATCCGTACCTGTCCGAAGAGCTGGCCCGCCAGCTTGGCGCCGAACTGGTCGAACTGGACACCCTGCTGTCCCGCTCGGACTTCATCAGCCTGCATGTGCCGCTCAATCTGGAAACGGAAGGTTTGATCGGCGAGGAGGCATTGAACAAGGTCAAGCGTGGCTGCCATATCATCAACTGCGCCGTGGGCCGTCTGGTGGATGAACAGGCCCTGGCGACAGCCCTGCGGGACGGTCGGGTTGCCGGTGCGGCTCTCGACGTTTTTGCCAATCAGCCGCCGGGAAAAGACCATCCGTTGTTGCATTTCGATCAGGTCATCTGCACACCCCATATGCGCGCCTCCACCCGTGACGCCCAGGTCAATGTCACCGTGCAGACGGCCCATCAGATCATTGACTTTCTCCAGAAGGGGATTATCGTCAACGCTATCAACGTGCCTTCGATCAATGCGGAAATGCGCTCCTTCATCCGCCCTTACGCCGAACTGGCGGAACGACTCGGCGCATTCCAGGCCCAACGCTGCGCCCGTCGGATCAAAGAGATCACTGTCGAATACGCCGGCAACGTTACGAGCCTCCCCCTGGAAATCCTGACCATGTGCCTGCTCAAAGGCTTTCTGACCCCTATAATCGGCCCCATGGTCAATTTCGTCAATGCGGCCCAACGCACCCGGGAACGGGGTATCCGGGTGATTGAGGCAAAAAGCGGCAGCGCCGAAGGTTTTACCAATAGCATCCGTCTCACCGTAACCGGCGAAGATGGGATACATTCGGCCACCGGCGCCGTCTTTGCCGCCGATGACTTCCGCATCGTTCGGGTTGACGATTACCATGTCGAGACCATTCCCGAAGGCTACATGCTGATTCTGCATAACAACGATCGTCCGGGAGTCATCGGCTTTGTCGGCCAGACCCTGGCACAGGCGGGAATCAACATTGCCCTGATGAACCTGTCCCGGCGCAAGATTCAAGGCAAGGCCATCTCCTTGATCAACGTGGACAGTCGCATACCTGATCCGCTGCTCGATGCGTTGCGCAACAGTGAACATATTCTTTCCGCCGTTCAGGTAAAACTCTGACCGGCCTGAAACATTCGGACAACCGCCCTGAGGCCCGAAAAGGACAACAGCTCTATGGAAAACAACCCTTCCTCCCTGGAGGCGATCCTGCCCAAAGGGGTTAAGGATTTTCTGCCCATCAAGGCAGCCAAGATCGATTATCTGCAAAAAACCCTGCTCTCGGTTTTTTCCCAGTGGGGCTGCCGACCGATCGTGCCGCCGTCATTGGAATACCTGCATGTCCTGGAACGGGGCCTGGGCGCGGGCCTGCGCGAAAAAACCTTCCGCCTGGACGATCGCCAGAGCGGCAAACTGGTGGCCTTCACCCCCGACATCACGCCCCAGGTCGCCCGCATCGTCGCCACCCGCATGAGGGAGATCCCCCTGCCGCTGCGCCTCTGCTATACCGGCCGGGTCCTGCGCCACACCGAACAACAGGCCGGCAAGGACCGGGAAATTTTCCAGGCCGGCGTCGAAATGATCGGCCTGCAAAGCCCGGAGGCGGACGCCGAAATGATTGCCATGGCGGTGGAAAGCCTCAAAGCCCTCGGCGTTCAGGAGTTCACCATTGATGTCGGTCAGGTCGAGTTTTTTCGCGGGGTCATGGCCAATCAGCAGATATCCGCGGCCCTGGCCGCAGAACTGCAATGCGCCATTGCCCGCAAGGACTCTTCCGGCCTGAAGGCGTTGCTGTCGCAGACCGCCCTGGAAGATCGGGTCCGGGAAGAAATTCTGGCCCTGCCTCGCCTGTTTGGCGGACGGGAAGTCCTGGCCAAGGCGGAAAAAGCCGTGACCAACGACCGCTCCCGCCGTGCCCTCGACAACCTGGCCCAGGTGCTCGACACCCTTACGGTCTATGGTGTCGAAGACCATGTAACCTTCGACCTCGGCGAATTGCGCGGCCTCGATTACCATACCGGTCTGACCTTTCAGGGCTTTCTCTCCGGCATCGGCCGTTCGGTCTGTTCCGGCGGCCGCTACGACAACCTCACCGCCCGTTACGGTTATCCGGCCCCGGCCACCGGTTTCGCCTTCAATCTACTCAACCTGCTCTTCGCCCTCGACAAAGAGCTGGATGTCGTCACTGCCCATCAGACCGATGTGCTGATCTTCCAAACCGGTGCCAACAAGGCCTCGGCCCAGCAACTGGCCAGATCCCTGCGCAGCAAAGGCTATTCAGCGGCCCGCGACATCATTACCCGAGGCTTGCAGGATTCCATCGGTTACGCCCAGAAAATGAATTACCGCTTTATCCTCTGCGTTGGAGAAAATCGCGAAACGGTTCAGATTATCAACCTGGCCGACAATTCGACCCGAACCGTACCCTATGAGGATCTTTTCGCCGAGGATTTCGCACTCTAATCCTATCAGGAGACAAATCAGACATGGCCAATGTGGTTATCGTAGGCGCCCAGTGGGGCGATGAAGGAAAAGGCAAGGTCGTTGACATCTACACCGAATATGCCGACGATGTGGTCCGCTACCAGGGAGGCAACAACGCCGGCCACACCCTGGTGGTCGGCGATGAAAAAACCGTCCTGCACCTGATCCCTTCCGGCATCCTGCACGAAGGCAAACGCTGCATCATCGGCAATGGTGTGGTTCTCGACCCCAAGGTCTTTCTGGAAGAAATCACCAAGCTGAAAAAACGGGGCTATCTGCAGAACGACAGCCAACTGGTGGTCGACGGCAACGTCCACATCATCATGCCCTATCACAAGGCCATCGATATTGCCCGGGAAAGCAGTTCGAGCAGCCGCAAAATCGGCACCACCGGTCGCGGCATCGGCCCCACCTATGAGGACAAAATCGGCCGCAAAGGGATCCGCTTCATCGATCTGATCCATCCGGAAAACTTTGCCCGCAAGGTCAAGGAACTGCTGCCGGAAAGGAATTTCCTGCTGGAGAAATACTTTGGTTGCCCGGCTCTCAACGAGCAGGAAATCATTGACGAGTATGTGGAATACGGTCAGCAGCTGAAAAAATACCTCGGCCACACCTCCAAGCTGCTGAATCAGAGTATCAGCAAGGACAAGAACATTCTGTTCGAGGGGGCCCAGGGGAGCATGCTCGATATCGACCACGGCACCTATCCCTATGTCACCTCCTCATCGACCATTGCCGGCGGCGCCTGCACCGGTTCCGGAGTCGGTCCCCGTTTTATCGATGAGGTCATCGGCATCTCCAAGGCCTACGTGACCCGTGTTGGCGAGGGGCCCTTCCCCACCGAACTGGAAGACGATATGGGCGAACAGTTGCGTGCCATCGGCCAGGAATTCGGCGCCACCACCGGCCGTCCCCGCCGTTGCGGCTGGGTCGACACCGTGGCCCTGCGCGAAGCGGTGCGCACCAACGGCCTGACCGGCCTGGCCATCACCAAAATGGATGTGCTCAGCGGACTGGAAACCATCAAGGTCTGCACCGCCTATTCCTACCGTGGTGAACTGCTGGAAGACTTCCCCCAGGATCTCGACGTGCTCAAGGAATGCAAACCGGTCTATGAAGAGGTCGACGGCTGGAACTGCGATCTTTCCAGCGCTACCAGCTTTGAGTCCCTGCCGCAAAAGGCCCGGGACTACCTGGCCAAACTCGAACAGGTCACCGGATGTCCGGTGGTCCTGGTTTCCATCGGCCCCCGCCGCTCGGAAACGATTCAGATCAAAAACCCGTTTTCCTGAAACCGGGGTTTTTGAAAAAATTGCCAAAAAAAGGTTGACTAGAGGCGAAGAATCTTTTATAAGTTGGATCCCGTTGTGAGCCGGTAGCTCAGTCGGTAGAGCATCTGACTTTTAATCAGATGGTCGTGGGTTCGATC
>JARRKW010000184.1:0-5249 GCA_037387645.1 Desulfuromonadaceae bacterium | reverse complement strand
CGAAAATGCCGACGACCGGCTGGCCTGCTACGATGCGCTGCTTCCGCCGACCAGGCCGGCCCCCGAAGCCGCGACGGCTGCCACTCCGACGCCGCCTCCGGCAGAAGATTCCTACCTGGCGCGCCGCTGGGAGCTCGACGAAACCAAGCCGCGTGGCCGCTTCAGCCTGCTTCCCCATCGGGACAATTACTTCTTGCTCCTGACCTACAACGACAATCGCTACCAACCGGCCGACGGCACGGAATATCCGGTGGACGAGGTCGACCGCGAGGAAATCAAGTACCAGATCAGCCTGAAAACCAAGCTCTGGCAGGATATCCTGGGAAAGAAGCTGGACCTCTGGTTCGCCTACACCCAGCAATCCTTCTGGCAGCTGTACAATTGGGAGGAATCCGCGCCCTTTCGGGAAACCAACTATGAACCGGAACTGCTCCTCAACTTCCGCCTGAACCAAAACCTGCTGGGATGGAAGCTCCGCACCCTGACCCTTGGCGTCAACCATCAATCCAACGGCCGTTCCGAACCCCTGTCTCGCAGTTGGAACCGCCTGGTCGCCTCCGCCGGCATGGAGAGGGAAAACTTCACGTTGATCCTGAAAGGCTGGTATCGCATCCCCGAGGGACACCAGGACGATGACAATCCCGACCTGGATGACTACTTCGGCCCCGGGGAAATGCAGACCTATTACCACTGGGACAAACACCGGGTGGGACTGCTGCTGCGCAACAACTTCCAGCGCCATCACAATCGCAGCAGCTTTCTTTTCGACTGGGCCTGGAATTGCTTTCCGAACCTCAACAAAGTGGCCCTGTACGTACAGTATTTCAATGGCTATGGAGAGAATCTGCTCGATTACGATCAGCACACCAACCGTATCGGCATCGGTTTCATGCTGACGGACTGAAATTAGACTGTTGTTTAGGCACAAATATTGCGGGGACAGGGATGGAGCCCGGCAGCAGATCCTGGCCGCTCCCGTTGCCCTCAACAACCCATCGAATCGACCCTACTTGTCGCGGCGAGACCTATGTCCTGGTATCTGATAAGCACCATAGCTCCCCTGTGCGGTTCGCTCATCCTGACCCTGGTCTTCTCTTTTCTGTATTACCAATACCGCGAGCGTCACATGGGGTTCTGGTCCTGGGGGTGGGGCTTTCACACCCTGCGCTACCTGGTGGCGCTGCCATTGGCTGGGAGGTAACTCATCGTTTGCTATCCAGGGCTGCGTTCTGGTCAGTGGCCTGCTTATCCTGCGCGGGACCGAAGAGCTGACCCAGAAAAAAATGCCTCCCATCTTCTGGCTCGGCGGCCTCTTCAGTGCGGGATGGATCGTGCTCGGCCATGTCGGCGAACTGTCCTTTTTAGTCCGGAATCTTCCCATTTTTCTGTTTTTCGCCGTCGTTTCCATTCGCACCGGACAACTGTTTCTCACCATGGAGAACATGGGGGTCATCGGTCGGCAGCTAACCGGCTGGAGTTTCATTCTCTGGGGGCTGCATCGGGCCGACTACCCCTACTTGGCCACCGTGGAAATGCTGGCACCCTGGCGCCTGCTGCTGTCCTCCCTGCTCGCCCTGGCCATGGCCATCGGGATGCTGATCCTCTATTTCGAACGTATCCGCTTAACCCTGACCGCCAGCGAGGAACGCTTTCGCACCCTGGTGGAGCAGGCCACCGACGGCATGTTTCTGCTGGACCTGGACGGCCGGATCCTTGACGCCAACCGTCACGCCTGCCAAAGCCTGGGCTATTCCAAGGAGGAACTGCTGCAGCTGAATCTGCAGGACATCGTCGCAGGACTCACGGACATCATTCTGCCGCACGGCTCCGACCGGTTCACCCCCGGCGTTCCCTCCACCCTGGAGGGCCGACACCTACGGCGCGACGGCAGCAGCTTTCCGGTCGATATCCGCATCAGCGTCATTGAGCCCTCCGGATCAGAGCTGCAATTGCTGGCCCTGGCCCGGGATGTGAGCAAACAGAAGGAAACCGAAGCCCTGCTGCGGCAAAGCAGCCGAAAATTCGAAGGTCTCTACAATCAGTCCTTTCAATTGATCGCCCTGCTCAGTCCCGACGGTATCCTGCTTGACGCCAACCAGACCGCCGTCCAACTGGGCAACGGCGAACTGGCCCGCTCACAGGGTGCCCCCTTCTGGGAAGCCGCCTGGTGGAATCAGGATCCGAAACAACAAAGCGCCCTGCGGCAAGCCGTTGAACGAACCGCCCGGGGAGAGGTGGTTCGCCTGGAAACCCACTTCCCCGACGAACAGGGCACCCAGCTGACCGTCGATTTCTCCCTGAAACCGATCACCGATGAAACCGGCCAGGTCCAGCTGCTGATCGCCGAGGGACGCGACATCACCGATCGCATCATCGTCGCCAATGCCCTGCGAACCTCCAACAATGCTCTCGAAACCCTGTTTGAAGCCAACCCCATCCCCCTGGTTGCCATCGACAAAAACGGGCACGTCACCCGCTGGAATCAGGCCGCCGAACAGACCTTCGGTTGGCGCCAGGATGAGGTCATCGGCCGGCCCTGCCCCCTGCAACTGCAATGCGAAGCAGCGTCGAAAGCGGAATTGCTGCGGCGGGTCTTTGCCAAGGAGAGTCTACGTGGCATCGAGGTCACGGGACAAAGGCAGGACGGCTCGATCCTCGAATTGAATCTGTACGGTTCCCCCCTCTGCAATGAACAGGGTGACGTCTGTGGCGCCATGGGGATTTTCGTTGACCTCAGCGAACGCAAACAGGCCGAAACCCACCTGCGGGAAAGCGAAAGCCGTTACCGGAAACTGTTCCAGCAATTTGAGACCCTGCTCAACGCCATCTCCGATCCGATCATTCTGGTCTCGCCGGAAATGAAAATCATCTGGAGCAACCGCAGGTCCGAGCAGGATCGCAAACCAGAGCTTTCTTCGCTGCCGGGCAAGCCCTGCTACCGGCAACAGTACAACCGGGACACCATTTGTCCGGAATGCCCGGTAATCGACTGCTTCCGGACCGGAGAATTTCAGGAACGGGTGATCGTGACCCCGGACAACCGCTCCTGGGGCGTCAAGGTCTTTCCGGTCAAGAACAAGGCCGGCACCGTCGTCAACGTACTGGAAATCTCCACGGACATTACCGAGAAAATCCGTCTGCGCGACGAAGCGGAACGCAACAACCGCCTGGCCGCCCTCGGTGAACTGGCCGCCGGCGTCGCCCACGAAATCAACAACCCCAACGGTTTGATTCTGCTCAACCTGCCGATCCTGATGGAAGCCTATGTCGACAGCGAACCGATTCTCGCCGAATTCGCCCGGACCCAACAGGATTTCATCTACGGTGGTCTGCCTTTTTCCCGAATGCGTCACGAAATTCCAGAAATGCTGGCCGAAATGCGCGACGGGGCCGAACGCATCAAACGCATTGTCGATGACCTGAAAAATTTCGTGCGCCAGGACACCCTCTCCGACTGCCACAAAGTCGATCTTAACCAGTCCCTGCAGACCGCGGTGCGCCTTACCAGCAACGAAATCAAACGGGCAACCAATCGGTTTACGATCAGCTACGCGGCTGACCTGCGCCCGATCCAGGGGATTTCGCTCCGCCTGGAACAGGTGCTGGTCAACCTGATCATCAATGCCTGTCAGGCCCTGCCGAACAAGAACTGCAGCCTGACCGTGTCAACCCGCTATGATGCCGACAGCGACAGGAACGTGATCGAGGTCCGGGATGAGGGCAAAGGGATCGAAGAAAAAGACCTGCGGCGCCTGACGGATCCGTTCTTCACCACCCGCCGGGAGAACGGCGGCACCGGCCTCGGGCTGTCGGTCTCCGCCCGCATCGTCAAGGAACATGGCGGAGAACTGCATTTTGCCTCCACCCCCGGCAAGGGAACCACGGCCACCCTGCTGTTACCTCCCATGAAAGGGCCCCAACCATGACACCTGCGAAAATTTCTCCGGACAGCGGAATCCTGCTGGTGGATGATGAAAAACCCTGGTTGCGTTCTCTCTCCATCCTGCTGGAGCGCACCGTTGGCATCCACCGCATCGTCCCCTGCAGCGACAGTCGTCAGGCGTTGGAACTGCTGCGTCAGCATGCCATCGATCTGGTCATTCTCGACCTCACCATGCCCTACCTTTCCGGGGAACAGCTGTTGAACCAGATGGTGGAGGAACATCCGGATCTCCCCATCATCATTCTCAGCGGCCTCAATCAGATCGATACCGCCGTGCGTTGCATGAGGGCGGGCGCCTTCGATTACTTTGTCAAAACCACCGAAGAAGATCGACTCATTGCCGGCATTCTGCGGGCCTTGCGGATGCGCGCACTGGAACAGGAAAATCGGCGACTGAGTTCCCACGTCTTAAACGGGGAACTGACCCACCCGGAAGCCTTTGCCGACATCATCACCGAAGACCCAAAAATGCTCTCGATATTCCACTATGTCGAGGCCATCGCCCCCAGTCGCCAGCCGCTTCTGATCACCGGCGAAAGCGGCACCGGCAAGGAACTGCTGGCCCGGGCCATTCATCAGGTCAGCGCCCGCGCCGCGGGACCCTTTGTCGGCATCAACTGCGGCTCCATCCCGGAACCGCTGCTCGAGTCCGAACTGTTCGGCCATGTGCGCGGGGCCTTTACCGGCGCCCTGCAGGATTACGCCGGGCTGTTCAAATCGGCCCAGGGGGGGACCCTGCTGCTCGATGAAATCGGCGACATGCCCCTGGCCCTGCAGGTGAAACTGCTGCGGGTGCTGCAGGAACGGCAGGTGCGTCCGGTCGGTTCGGCCCGGGTGACGCCGGTGGATGTGCGCATCATTTCGGCCACCCATCGCAACCTGGAGGAATCCATCGCCGCCGGGCAGTTCCGCCAGGACCTCTATTATCGTTTGAATGTGGTCTGCTTTGAGGTGCCGAATCTGGCCGAGCGGCGCGAGGATATCCCGCTGTTGGCGGAATATTTCCGCACCAAACTGGCGGAGCGTTCGCAGAAGAAGATAACCGGTTTCGCTCCGGAGGCCATGGATCTGCTCATCAACGCGCCCTGGCCCGGCAACATCCGTGAGCTGATGAACGTGGTGGAGCAGGCGGTGACCCTGGCGACCACTCCCGTTATCACCGCCGATCTGGTACAGCGGGCTTTGCGCGATACGCCGGAACGGTTGCCGCCCCTGGCCGAGGCCCGGCGCAAGTTCGAACAGGATTATCTGGTTCGTCTGTTGCAAATGACCCGGGGCAATGTCAGCCAGGCCGCACGCATCGCCG
>JARRKW010000183.1:0-6678 GCA_037387645.1 Desulfuromonadaceae bacterium | reverse complement strand
ATTTTGGCAGAACTTTGCCGGAGCTGGTGGGCGGCCGGGGACGTTTTTGTCGTTCCGCCGAGTGGCTGGAAATGGTGTCGGCGGACTTTTTTCTGGCAATTGATAGGGGCGTATTGAGGGCTGTTGAAATGATCGCGCTGGCGGCGGTAACTTTGTGCCTTTGTCGGTACGCGATGATAAAATGCCGTAATTACATATATTATGATTGAGTTTTGAGGGCGGGGTGGTATGGGGTGGGGCCTGTTGATGTAGTTCTCGGGGGGTGAGTTTGGATGCTTGTTCGGGGCCTGCCGGGTTGTCGGGAATACGGGCCGGTGGGATGTGTGCTGATGTAATTTCAACTATTTCCGCATGTTCTCCCGGGGTATCAAAAAAACATTGTTTTGCAAAAATGGATAATTTTAAATAAGATTTTATTTAAATTGAAATGAGAGCGGCTTCAGGAGGGGTACGGATCCCGGGGTTGGCAAAGGCGTCTTTCAGCAAGGCGGCGACGCCTGTTTGCTCCGCCGCCGGGGGAGAGAAAGCGGGTTTGCCGCCGGGGTTGGCTCCCGGTTTTTCTCCTTTTTCCGCTCTGTGTTGGGGGCAGGTCGTTGTCCGGATGTTCTGTGGCGAAGACTTGTCCCGACTCGGCCGGAGGGCACTTTCTGATTGCTTGTTGTTGTTCGGTTTTGTTTAATCGACAGCCGTGGTGCAAGCCGTTCGAACCTTTTGTCGGGAGTTTTGCTAAATGGTTAAATCGAATCGTTTGAAAAATCTCATTCTGGGCGAAGCTATCGGCTTTGCCGTTCTGGTTCTGTTTCTTTGGTTCAATGAAGTTCTCGATTTGCCTCATCGGTTTTTCGGGGCGCCAGCCTCTCCTGTCAACCGCATGGAGGCCTATTTCGAGACGGCCCTGGTGGTTTTGCTGGCGGTGACGGTGTTGTCCGTCACGCTGGTTCTGGCATCGCGTCTGCAGCGCGCCAACACGGAAAAAAACCGGGTGTTCGGAGTGATTTCCCGGGATTTGCGGGGGCCCTTTGCGGACCTGATCAGTAATGCCGATCAGCTCAGGAACAATTTCAACGCTCTGTCGGAAGAAGAGCGCCGTTCCTTGAGTGCCGGAATCTTCTCCTCCGCCGACAGGGTGCAGGATCTGATGGAGAACCTTCTGCTCTGGTCGCAAATTCAGCTCGACACCTCCCGGCCGGCGGTCAAATCCTGTGATCTGCATGGGCTGGTCGGCGCCGGTATTGCCCAGGTCGGTCTGTCGGCGACGTTGAAGCAAATTGTTATCAGCAATGCTGTTCCCGGGGGGACCCTGGTGGATGTCGATGTGTCGTTCATGCGTTCGATACTGCGTAATCTGCTGTCGAACGCGGTCAAGTTTTCCAAGCCCGGCGGGGTTGTTGAAGTGGCCGTTCGGGGGCGTGGTCACAAGATCCGGGTGCAGGTGGTGGACCGGGGCGTGGGAATGAGCAAGAAGGAACTCAGGGAGCTGTTTCAGTTTGGTAGCCGTTTGTGTAAAGAGGGGACGGCCGGAGAAACCGGCAGCGGCCTGGGACTGTTGCTTGTAAATGAGTTGGTTCGACGGAGTGGCGGTAAATTAAAGGTGCGCAGTGATGTGGATAAGGGGAGCACGTTCAGCTTTACCCTGAACCGCAGCCGCAAAAGTCAGCCGCCGGCCAAGCCGGTCGAGGTGAACGTTTCCCAGCAGGAAGAAACGGAGGCGTAACAACGGTGTGAAATACGCGCCGTTGTGTTCTTGGGCGATGGGGTTAAGGTTCGACCGTTCCGGTGGGACCTTTTCTTTTGCATCCGAGGCAGAGGGGGGGCATGGGATCTGTGATGCTGGGTCCTGTTGGGTCAGTGGTTCTCCGGGGCGGCGGTGACCTCCAGTCGAATGCGGCGCAGAAACTGGCGGATCAGGCGGTAAGTGATGCCCCACAGCAGCGGCCGATCCGGCCCCAGCAGGTCGATGGCCGAGATCCTGCGGGATTTGTCGTTCCAGTGAATATCGGTTTCCATGTGGCGCCGGGGGTTGGCCAGTTCGGCCAGGGGGAAAAAGAATAAATCCTCAACTTCGTGATTGAGCTGAAAAATTGGCGGCGCTGAGGTCCGTAAGGCGTAAACAAAACAGGATACCCGTACCGGAAGATAATCTCCGGCGATATCATCGAGCTGTCCGAGATACTCCTGGTTTGTCAGGTCAAGACCGATTTCCTCCCGGGTTTCCCGCTCGGCGGCCTGACGGCTGTTGGCATCCATGGGATCGATGCGCCCGCCGGGAAAGGCCAGATTACCCGACCAGGGATCCTGTGGGTGGCGCGCCCGTTCAATGAACAACACCTCCGTGCCGGTTGCGGCGGGAAGCAGAATCAGGGCCACCGCAGCCTGTTTGCGTGATGTATCCACGGACAGCTTGGCAGGTGGGTGCCGCAGAGACCGACGTATCTGTTCCATGTTGCCGGGGTGGGCCGGGTGGTTCGGAGGGGGAGCGTGGTGCATGGATGTGATCCTTGGAGCTGTGCTGCTGAAGCCTTGACCGTTTGCTTTTGCCGGCGTCCGGTTCCGACGGACGGGGCGGTTCCGGAACGGTTGCGACAAAAATGCCCCCGGCCTTGGGCCGGGGGCTGGGGAAGAGGCGTTATTCCATCGTGATCTGACCGTCTTCGATGATCAGGTCGTATTTATAGCCCTAGCCGAAATCCTTATCCGCCGTAAGGATGCCGGAAACCAGAACCTGGTCGCCGACCTTGGCCATGGCGTCGGTCGTGATCGTCAAGTCATTGCTGCCCTCGGCACCGCTGCCGTCTTGCAGGTGAATCCAGTTCTTTTCCATGATGCCCGGGTTGAATTTAACGACTTTGCCCCGGATGGTCACCTGCTGGCCGACCAGTTCGGTTTTGCCGGCGAACACTTCGGCGATGGTTTTTCCGCCCTCGGCCTTGACGATGCCGCTCAGATCGATATCCTCGGTCAGCGGAGCCTGGATGTTGGGATGGCCGCTGGGCATCTGGCCTCCGGTGCTGGCGCCCATGAGGGTTTCGGCGCCGCCGACCATGACGGCCGGAACGAAATAAACGACGTCAAAGTCACGATTCAGGGTCTTGCTGTGATAATTGGGCATGGGCATCCCTTCCGGGATGGCCACATTGTCGCCGACCTTGACCTCAAATTCGGGGGCGGCGGCCCAGATTTTTTCGCTGCCGGTATCGACCTGGACATAGGTATATCCGCCGGTGTTCATGGTTTCGATAACGGTGCCGGCTTTCCCCTGGCTGGCCTCAGGTGCTGCAACGGTTTGCGCGGGCGCCTCCGGCGCGGTTGTTTTCGGCGTTTCATCTTTGCAGCCAGCGGCCAGAGTCAGCATAAGGGCGCCGATGGAGATGAAATAAAGCTGTTTTTTCACGAATGGCCTCCGATGTTTGGGTGTTTTCGCATGCGTTCCGGTATTTGTTGACGCATTTAGGTCTTGACTTGCTGTCAATGCCTGTGAAATTTAGCATAAGAATGGGGAATGAACAAGGACCATTTGCTCCTTCAGCTTCTGTGAATATGCGCAATTGGCGGTGTGGGATTGAGCGTGTACGGGTGAATTAATCCGGCGGATTCGAGTTTTGCCGTGGACGGTATTGGTGCTTGCGGTAGTGCGACGGAGTTGGCATTTATGGTGTTATGCGAGTTAGGGAGCCGCAATGGTTGAAAAGGGAGATCTGGTCGCTATTTTTCATTCCATCCACCGGGTGATGAAGGCGGAAAAGGTGCTCAAGGGGGAGGGGGCCGCGTTTCAGTTGATTCCGGTGCCGCGGCAGCTCTCTTCCGATTGTGGTCTGGCCATTCGTTATGCCGGTGGGCATGGGGCTGAAATCATGGCCGTTTTGCAGCGGGAGCGGTTGCGCCCCGCCGAACTTTATCGTTTTGACGGGACGGATTTTCAGCGCGAGGATATTTGATCTGTATTCAATGGGGGCTGCGGACGCCGGTTCGGGACCCGTTGGCCTGTTGTTCTGGAGGGGCTCGGAGGGCTTGCTGCCGGTTGCGTGACGAATCCCCGTAAATAAGCTGCGGATTGGGGGTTTTGCCGAGCGGGCGAAAGGGTTTTTCCCTTGACAAGGGATTTGCGCTTAACTATAGTTCCCATTTTGTTGATAACCCGAAAAGGCGCTGTGTGAGTCTGGATGCTGGACAACCTGACGGAAAAATTCGATTCGGTTTTTAAAAGGTTACGCGGTCATGGTCGTTTGACCGAAGACAATATCAAGGAGGCCCTGCGGGAAATTCGTCTGGTTCTGCTTGAGGCCGATGTCAATTTCCGGGTAGTAAAGGATTTCGTCGAGGCGGTCCGGGTTCGCGCCGTTGGCCAGGACGTCCTGAAAAGTTTGACGCCGGCCCAACAGGTTATCAAGGTGGTTCGGGACGAACTCGGCCGCTTGATGGGCGAGGGCGAAGACAATAGTCTGCAATTAGGTGGGCGCCCGCCGGTGTCCATCATGCTCTGCGGGTTGCAGGGGGCCGGGAAGACGACCACCTGTGGCAAGTTGGCCCTCAAGTTGCGGCGGGACAAACGCAATCCCCTGCTGGTGCCGGCCGACGTCTATCGTCCGGCGGCCATCGAGCAGCTGAAAACCGTAGGGCGGCAACTGGGTATTGAGGTGTTCGATTCCCAGGTCGGCCAGGACCCCGTGGCTATCTGCAAGGCGGCCCACGATTACGCCGAACTGAACGGCTACGATACCCTGATTTTGGATACCGCCGGTCGACTCCACATCGATGAGGAGTTGATGGGGGAGCTGGTTCGGATCAAGGCGTCTCTGGAACCCAGGGAGATTCTGCTGGTGGCGGATGCCATGACCGGCCAGGACGCGGTCAATGTGGCCCAGGGGTTTAACGAGACCCTGACCCTGACCGGTGTCATTCTGACCAAACTGGATGGCGATGCTCGTGGTGGCGCCGCCCTGTCCATTCGTGCGGTCACCGGAACGTCCATCAAGCTGGTGGGGCTGGGGGAAAAGATGGATGCCCTGGAAGCGTTCCATCCCGATCGCATGGCCCAGCGCATCCTCGGCATGGGCGATGTGCTGTCTCTGATTGAGAAGGCCGAGGCGGCCATCAGCAAGGATGAGGCGGCCGCTATGGAACAGCGGTTGCGCAAGGAAGGCTTCACCCTGGAGAATTTTCGTGACCAGTTGCAGTCCATCAAAAAGATGGGCTCGCTGGAGTCGATGCTCAAACTGGTTCCCGGTGCCGGCAAAGCCCTCAAGCAGATGAAGGGCGCCCAGCTGCCGGATAAGGAAATGAAAAAAATCGAGGCGATCATCAATTCGATGACCCGGGAAGAGCGGCGGAATCACAAGTTGATCAACGGGTCCCGTCGTTTGCGGATTGCCAACGGCAGTGGCACCAAGGTGCAGGATGTCAACCAGCTGCTGAAGCGGTTTACCGAAGCTCAGAAGATGATGAAGAAAATGCAGCAGTTGGGGCCCAAGGGCCTGAAGAGTTTGATGGGGCGGGGTGGTCTGCCCTTTTAGGAATTGCCTCGGCAAGTCGGGGCGAACCAGGTGAATCTGCCGGCGTTTTTGCCGTTTATTCAAAGATCAGAGTAGAGAGTCGTTAACGGGATTCCCGTTCTAAACTAGCAGGAGGAAAAGAAGATGGCAGTTAAAATCATGCTGGCCCGTGGTGGCGCAAAGAAAAGGCCGTTCTACCAGATTGTGGTCGCCGATGAACGGTGCCCCCGTGATGGACGTTTTGTTGAGAACCTCGGTCAGTACGATCCCAGACAGGAACCGCCCATGGTCCGGCTGGAAGTGGAAAAAACCCTGGCGTGGCTGAAACAGGGCGCCCAGCCGACCGAGACGGTTCGTCAGCTTTTGCGTAAACAAGGCATTTGGGCTCAATTCAAGCAGTCTGAGGTAGCCTAGTTCCCGTTTTGTTTGAGCCGGATGGTGGCTGTTTCGTTTCTGCTTCAGAAAAGGGGCGGTATTGGCTTGCCCCCTAAGGACGGACTCCATGAAAGAACTCATCGAATTCATCGCTAAATCCCTGGTGGAGAATCCCGGCGCGGTTACCATCTCGGAAGAGCTTGACGAAGAGGGCAATACCCTGATTAAGCTTGCCGCCGCCCAGGAAGACATGGGCCGGATCATCGGCAAACAGGGTCGGACAGCGAAAGCCATGCGGACTCTGCTCAATGCCAAGGCCACCCGGGAGAGCAAGCGCGCCTCTCTGCAGATCCTAGAGTAGTGATGCAGGAAGGGGCGGCTCCGGAACTGTTTCATCTCGGCGTGGTCGTCGGGACCCATGGGTTGCGGGGAGATCTCAAGGTTCGTCCCCTGATACCCGAATCGGATTCGCTGCAGTCGGCTTCCAAGGTGTTTTTCCGGGATCAAGGCGGAGCGCTCCAGGCCTACCGGCCGGTTCGGACGGTTGCCCACAAGGGGAACCTGCTGTTGCGGTTGCGGGGGTTGGAAACCATCGAGTCCGTGCAGCACCTGGTCGGTTACGATGTGCTCATGCCCTACGCCGATCTGCCCGAACTGGAAGAGGATGAGTACTACTGGTACCAGTTGCAGGGCCTGCAGGTGGTCGACCAAAAGCGCGGGGAAATTGGTGTGATCGAAGATCTGCTCGTTACCGGCGCCCATGACATATACGTGGTGAACGGGCGCTTCGGAGAGATCATGATCCCGGTGGTCA
>JARRKW010000182.1:0-4105 GCA_037387645.1 Desulfuromonadaceae bacterium | reverse complement strand
CCCGAGGGGACCAGCGTGGTCTGGAGTGGCGAAGGGGAATGGAACATCACCCTGGATGTTTTCCGTGATCTGGGCATCGCCTTTGGCGCGGCCCTGGTGCTGAGTTATATTCTGCTGCTGATTGAAACCGGCTCCTACGGCATGCCGATGATCATCATGGGGGCCATTCCGTTGACCATGATCGGCATCATGCCCGGTTTCTGGCTGCTCAACCTGGTCATGAACCGCACCGTCGGCGGTTATGACACGCCGGTTTTCTTTACCGCCACGGCCATGATCGGCATGATCGCCCTGGCCGGTATCGTGGTGCGCAATTCCATTATCCTGATCGATTTTATCCAGCATGCCGTCAAGCGGGGCTTACCGTTGCAGGACGCCTTGGTGGAGAGTGGCGCGGTGCGCTTGCGCCCGATCCTGCTCACCGCCGGTGCGGCGTTGCTGGGCAACTGGATCATCACTCTCGATCCGATTTTCTCGGGCCTGGCCTGGTCCATCATTTTCGGTGTCTTCGCGTCCACCGGTTTTACCCTGCTGGTTATTCCGGTGGTCTACTGGCTCATTTATGGCAAACAGACAGGGAGTAATCCATCATGACCGTTAATCGCTATCTCAGGCTGATAGCCGGCTTCTTCATTCTGCTCAGTGTGCTGTTGGCGGTGACCCATTCGCTCTATTGGCTCTATTTCACCGCCTTTGTCGGACTGAATCTGTTTCAGAGTGCCTTTACCGACTGGTGTCCCATGATGACCCTGTTGCGCAAGTTGGGGGTCAGGGACGTCTGAGTTTCCGTT
Source organism: Desulfuromonadaceae bacterium (assembly GCA_037387645.1). Classification (GTDB taxonomy): domain Bacteria; phylum Desulfobacterota; class Desulfuromonadia; order Desulfuromonadales; family Trichloromonadaceae; genus Trichloromonas. The sequence continues at coordinate 3,314 of JARRKW010000182.1, read as the reverse complement.
ATGGGCAGGGAGTCCGTCGCAACGGGTCAGGGGCCTGGCAGGGCAAGGAGAATGCGCCCGCTTTGAGTTGGCGGGCAGAAGATTTGGTATGCCGAGGAGGGTTGATAGCTGGGGTGGCCGGAGGGCTTGGAGGTTTGCTTGGAGACTTTCCTGTGGAGCTCAATCGGAGTCGAGATGGGACAGGTTTGTCGTCAAGTTTTTGAGTTCCGTCACCAGCGCTTCCAACGCCGTCGTTTCTTTGCCGATAACCGCCGCTTTCTGGGCATTGTCCAATAGACGTTGCTCCGATTTGCCGAAATGGTCCAATATCTGGCGCGCCGAGGCCATTTGATAACGGGTCGCTTCATAGATTGATTGAACCTGGGTTTCACGTTCAGTCAGCCCCTGATCAAACATTCGGTTGGCCTTGACCTGTTCGGCGATACCGATGGCAATGTGATCGGCTGCGACTTTCATGTGGGTGACTCCGTCCTGGGTGCGGATAATGCCGTTTTCCTGTTCCTGGACGATTCGGTGGATGGCCTTGACCGACTGCAGACTGTGTCCGGCATTGTTGAGCAGGGCTCGCGCCCGCCGTCCCTGCTGTTCCGTGAGGTCGGCGATTTCATCGGACGTGGCGGCCGCCTCATTGGAGCTTTCGACGATTTTGCGCAGGGCCTCACCGGTCGAATGGGATAATTCCTTCCCTTTGGCGATGGCTTTGGCGGTGGCTTCGACGGCCGCGGTAACCTCCTGGGTATCGCCGCCGATGGCTTTAACGATCTGTTGGATGTCCCGGGCACTGGCGGTGGTTCGATCGGCCAGATCGCGAATTTCCTCGGCCACCACGGAAAAGCCCTTCCCTTCTTCACCGGCTTTCGCGGCGATGATGGCGGCGTTGAAGGCCAGCAGTTCGGTGTCGGAAACCAGTTCCTTGATGACCTCGATGATTTTGGCCACTTCCTTGGTCTGCTGCGACAGCCGTTGCATGGCGGTGGTGGCTTTCTGGCTCTCCTGCTCGATCCACATCATTTCTTCCATGGAGTTTTTCACTACGCGCAGACCGTTTTCCGCATCCTCCTTGACGGTATTGGCCGATTGAGCGCTGGCGACGGCGCCGGATTGGATTTTGCCCAGGGAATCGCCGATGGCATCCAGGTCATGGGCCGTGCCTTCAACGGAATGAGCCACCTCATCGGCCTGGGCAACGACTTCACGGATGCTGGCGGCCATTTGGTCAACGATGGCGGTGGTCTCCAGAAATTTGGCCGTCGAATGTTCCATGGCCCCGCTCATTTCCACCAAAGACATGGACAGTTCTTTTGAACAGGTGGCTTCCTCCTGCGCCTTGTCCGTCAAGACCTGGACTTGGGTCATCACCTGCTGTTGTTTTTCTTCTATGGATTGCATCTCCAGATTGGCTTGTCGAATAGCTTTTAAGCCCTCTTTGGTGCGTTCGGAGAGGAAATGACTGACTTCAGCCAGCGCCCGATAGTGTGGAACGAAGCGATCCGTGGTGGTAAGCAGCTGGTGGATCAGCGAGATAATCTTGGTTACGGTGGTCGAGGTTGCCTCGATCAGGCTCTCCACGTTTTCCCGCCGGGGCGAGATTTCGCCGACCAGCGGGGTCAGCAGTCTTAGTTGCTGTTGCAGTTGTTTTTTCAGGATAAAGCGGATGAACAGGAACATGAACGTTCCAACAGCCAGGCCGGTGACCAGACAGACCAGGATGAAGGGAAGGGTAATGGCGGCGGAGCCGACAATCAGCGCGATTGGTAGGGGAAGCATTAGCCCGACGGCGAGGCCGACGGCGTAGGTCAGATAAAAAATCTTCCGCAGATAAGAGAGTTTACGGACGTTTTCCATCGGTTGATATCCCCTGCTAGGGTAGGCTTCCTTTATAAATTCGGCATGTTAGGTGATAGCATAGAATGTTCGTCCTGACAAGCAAATATAGCCTGCAATAATATGACGCAAGGACGGAGAATCGTCTCTTCCTGGGGCGTTGGGGGCATGCTATATTGAAAACCATGTCCGCAAATGCAGAGTTTCTGATCGATACCCACGTTCATCTGGACTGTACGCCCTTGCGGGAAACCTTGTCCGCCGAAGTGGCCGCTGCTGTTTGTGTCGGGGTACACCGGTTTGTGGTGCCGGGTATTTGGCCGGCGGGGTGGCCGCTGCTGTTGCAGACGGTGCGGGAAGTGCCGGGCGCCCTGGCGGCACCGGGGGTGCATCCTCTGGCGGCTGTGGCCTGGAGTCCTGAGGTGGCTCGGCGTCTGGAATCCTGTCTTGACTCGGCGGTTGCCGTTGGGGAAATCGGTTTGGACGGCACCTTGCGGGAACCCTCTCCGCAGCGACAGGAGGAGGTTTTCCGGGCGCAATTACAACTCGCAGTAGCGCTGAAAAAACCGGTTTTGATTCACTGCCGTAAGGCCCTGGGGCGGGTTCTGGAATTGTTGCGGGCCGAGGGAGCGCAGCAGGTCGGTGGAATTCTGCACGCCTATTCCGGCAGTGTCGAATCGGCCCAAGAAGCGGTTCGAATGAATTTCGCTTTGGGTGTTGGCGGACCCATCACCTTTGCCGGTGCCCGGAGGATTCTCGAAGTGGCGCGTCGGTTGCCGGGGGAATGGTTGGTGCTCGAAACCGATGCGCCCGACTTGACTCCGGTTCCCCATCGGGGTGGAGTCAACCATTGTGCCTATCTGCCGCTGATAGCCAGGCGGTTGGCTGAACTCAGGGGGTGGTCCGATGCGGAGACGGCCGAAATTACAACCGCCAACGCCAAACGGGTTCTGCGGCTGCGTTGAAAATTGAAGGGGAAAAGTAGATTGTTATGAGCCACCATCGTTTCAGTAGGATGGAATTATTAGTCGGTCAAAAGGGGTTGGATCGCCTGAATAGGGCCTCGGTGGCGGTTTTCGGCATCGGCGGGGTCGGCAGCTTTGCCACCGAAGGGTTGGTGCGGGCCGGGGTCGGTCGATTGACCCTGATAGATTTCGACCATATTTGCCTGACCAATGTCAATCGCCAGATTCATGCCCTGGAGGAAAGCGTCGGCCGTGCCAAGGTACAGGTCATGGCCGAGCGCTGCCGGGCCATCAACCCCGAAGTCCAGGTCGAGCCGTTGCAGACTTATTATCAGGCCGATTGTGCCGAGGAGTTACTCAATCGCGGTTATGATTATGTTCTCGACTGCATTGACCACGTCAGCGCCAAGTTGCATCTCATCCAGGGCTGCAGGGAACGGGGGCTGGCGGTTATTTCCTCCATGGGGGCCGGCAATAAGCTCGATCCAACCCAAATTTCGGTGGCCGATTTATCTCAGACCCGGC
>JARRKW010000181.1:0-8005 GCA_037387645.1 Desulfuromonadaceae bacterium | reverse complement strand
TCCCACCTGCGGCCGCCGACCACCTTCCATACCCACGACTACATGGTGCTGGACGAGGCAACCCGGCGCAATCTGGAATTGACCGCCACCCTGCACGACGGTCGCCGTAAGGGCTCCCTGTTGGGGGTGCTTGATCGTACCGTGACGGCCATGGGCGGGCGGCGGCTGAAGCACTGGATCAGCCATCCCCTGGTGCGGGTCGAGGCCATTGTCGGCCGGCACCGGGCCGTTCAGGAGCTGGTTGAAAAAAGCCTGTTGCGTAGCGATTTGCGGACCGCCCTCGACGGGGTTTACGATCTGGAGCGGCTGAACGGAAAAATCTCCATGGCCCACGCCAATGCCAAGGATCTGGTGGCGCTGCGGTCCTCTCTGGAACGGCTTCCGGCCCTGCTGGAGCTGTTGAACGGTTGCGAAAGTCCGCTGCTGGATTCGTTGTGTCAGGGGATCGATCCGCTGGATGATGTTCTCCACCTCATCCGTTGCGGCATTGTCGATGATCCGCCCTTTGTGCTGCGGGAAGGAGGACTGATCCGGGACGGTTACGCTCCTCCGTTGGATGAATTGCGCGCCATCAGCCGCGAAGGCAAGGGTTGGATTGCGCGCCTTGAGCGTGAGGAAAAGGAGCGCACCGGCATCGGTTCGTTGAAGGTACGCTTCAACAAGGTTTTCGGCTATTATATTGAAATCACCCGCAGTCATCTGCAGCGCGTGCCGGAGGACTATCAGCGCAAACAGACCCTGGCCAACGCCGAACGCTTCATCACCCCGGCTCTGAAGGAATATGAGGAAAAGGTGCTCGGGGCCGAGGAAAAGCTGGTGCAGATCGAGTTCGATCTGTTTCAGCAGATCCGTCAGCAGGTTGCCGGGCAGGGGGCGCGTATTCAGGCCAGCGCCGACGCTTTGGCGCAACTGGACGTGCTGGCCGGTCTGGCCGATCTGGCGCACGACCGTAACTACTGTTGTCCGGAGATGGATGACGGCAGCGACCTGATCATTACCGAAGGGCGCCATCCGGTTATCGAGGCCATGAATCTGGCCGAGCGCTTTGTGCCCAACGATGTGTCGCTGGATACCCGGGAGAACCAAGTCCTGATCATCACCGGTCCCAATATGGCCGGCAAGTCCACCTTCATGCGCCAGGTGGCGTTGATTGTCCTGATGGCGCAGATGGGGAGTCTGGTGCCCGCAAAATCCGCACGCATCGGCGCGGTGGACCGGATTTTTACCCGGGTCGGGGCCAGCGACAACCTGGCCCGGGGACAATCGACCTTTATGGTGGAGATGATCGAGACCGCCCATATCCTGCAACATGCCACACCGCGCAGCCTGATCGTTCTGGATGAAATCGGGCGGGGTACCTCGACCTTCGACGGCCTCAGCATTGCCTGGGCGGTGGCCGAATATTTGCATGATAACGCGATGGTAGCGGCCAAAACCCTGTTCGCCACCCATTACCACGAACTGATTGATCTGGCCCTGACCTGTGAACGGGTACAGAATTTCAATATCGCGGTGCGGGAATGGAACGACCAAGTCATTTTTCTGCGTCGGATCGTCAAGGGTGGCGCCAGTCACTCCTACGGTATTCAGGTCGCCCGACTGGCCGGCCTGCCGCAGGCGGTCATCGAACGTGCCCGCGAGGTGCTGAAAAATCTGGAATCGGGTGAATTTGAAAAGGAAGGGGAACCACGTCTGGCTCGCAGCCGGACCCGTAAAAAGGCGACGCCGTCCCCGCAGCTCTCTTTGTTCGAACCGGCCACGGATGCACTGCGGGAAAGACTTGCCGAGATTGATGTCAGTGTGGTGACGCCGCTGGAAGCCTTGAACCTGCTGGACCAATTGAAAAACCTGGTGTAACCCATGTTTCTGTTACGATTGTTGATACTGTTGCTGCTGATTTTGTCGCCCCTGTCGGTTGCGGCCGATGGAGCTGAGTCCGCCTATCAGAAAGCGAAGAACCGCTATCGTTCGCTGACCGAATCAGCGAAAAAGCAGCTTTATCGGGATCACTGGGAGGCCGTTATCGACGGTTTTCTCAAGGTTGCCGAGCGCTACCCTGAGAGCGACCGGGCCGATGATGGGTTGTATATGGCGGCTTACGCCTGTCGTGGTCTGTATCGGGTTTCCCGGGTGCCGGACCATGCCCGGCGCGCCGCTGCCCTGTACGACCGGTTGGTAAACAGCTATCCCAGCAGCACCCTGGCCGATGATGCCCTCTATGAATCGGCCCAAATCAACGAGGATCTGCTGGCGGATAAGGCCGAGGCTTTTGTTCGTTATCAGGCCGTGGTTGATCGTTATCCGCAAGGGGATATGTACGCCAAAGCCAGACACAAGGCGGTGGCGCTGGTGGCCTTTGCTTCCGCCCCGAAGGCCTTTCCCGCGCCGGAAACGCCCAAACCTATGGCAACCGCGCCCGCCGGCCTCTCGACGCTGAAGGGGATCCGCTACTGGTCCAACTCGGGGTACACCCGGGTGGTGATGGATTTTGACGGTACCGCCGATTTCCGGACCAACTTTCTGCCGGCCAACCCCCAGGAAGGGGCCAGTCCCAGAATCTATCTCGATATTCAATCAGGCTATGGCCCTGAGCTGGAGCAGAAGGTTTCGGTACAGGACGGGCTGCTGCGTCAGGTCCGCGCGGCCTGCTATGACCAGGACACTGTCCGGGTGGTCCTCGATCTGGTCAGCTTCAGTAATTACAAGGTGTTTCCGCTGCAGGACCCGTTTCGTATCGTGGTCGACGTGTTCGGCGAGGGGGTCCCGGAGCTGACCGGGAATCCGCCCGAACTCAGGGCTTTGCCGGCTACAGGTAAGGATGAGATCGCCCGGGTGCTGGAGCAGACCCCGGCTCCCGCCGAACCGAAAGTTGCGCTGCCGGCATCCGCCGGACCACCGGGATTGCGCCGGATCGTGATCGACGCCGGTCATGGCGGCAAGGATCCCGGTGCCATCGGCCCTTCCGGAACGCTGGAAAAAGACGTTACCTTGAAGATAGCCAAGCAGTTGAAAAAACAGCTTATAGCGGAATTCGGCTGTGATGTGGTATTGACCCGGGAAAAGGATATTTACCTGCCGCTGGAGGAACGTACGGCCATAGCCAACAAGGTTGGCGCCGACCTGTTCATTTCCATCCATGCCAACGCCAATCAGAATCATAGCGCTTACGGGGTGGAAACCTATTATCTGAACTTTTCCAAAAACGATCAGGCCGCCGCCGTCGCGGCTCGGGAGAACGACATTACCCAGGAACAGCTCGGGGATCTCGAACTGATTCTGTTCGATTTGATGGCCAATGCCAAAATCAATGAATCGAGCCGGTTGGCCTCCGAGATTCAGTCGGCCATGGTGAAACATCTGAGTCGTGATTATTCCCATATCCGCGATCTGGGTGTCAGGCAGGGGCCCTTCTATGTGCTGGTCGGGGCGACCATGCCCTCGGTGCTGGTTGAGTCGGCCTTCATCAGCAACCGGCGGGAGGAGTCCCGCCTGATTTCCCGTAAATTTCACGAAAAAACCGGTGCCGCCATCGTTCAGGGCGTGCGTAACTATGCCTCCGATCTCAAATTGATAGCCAACAACCAATGACCTCTGTTGCCAGTAAACACGAATCGTTTTTTTCCCCCGAAGTTCTCACCGATCCCAAAATTCCGTACGATGAACGGCGCCAACTGCTGTTGGAAGGTTCCCGTGCCTACCTCGCCCATCATCGTGATCTGATCCAGAAGAAGCACCGCAGCGGTGTTGACGGACGACTGGTGGTGGGAAGTCTGACCTCCATGACCGATACCCTGATGCGCAATCTCTACCGCAGTGTGCTGGCCGATGTTCCCATGAGAGAACGAGGCGCCTGTTCGCTCATCGCCATCGGCGGTTACGGTCGGGGTGAACTCAATCATCTTATGTTCTATTACAGCGGTAAGGATCGTCTCTTTACCGAGCGTCTGTCCGAACGCATGCTTTATCTGCTCTGGGACCTGGGATTGGATATCGGCTACAGCGTCCGCACGGAAAAAGACTGTCTGGAAATGATGGGCAAGGATATAACCGCCCGTACGGCTCTGCTTGACTCGCGTTTGCTGGTCGGCGATGAAGAGCTGTACCGGCAGTATGATCACAATGTCTATCAAGCGGTTCTTTCCCTGAACTCCCGGGCTTTTCTCAGCGAAAAACGGGAGGAACATGTCCGTCGGCTGCAAAGGTACGGTTCCTCGGTTTATCTGCTCGAACCGAATATCAAGGAAGGCGAGGGGGGGCTGCGGGATCTGCATACCGCCCTCTGGGTGGCCCGGGTGAAATACAAGGCCCGTTCCCTGCGGGATCTGATCATCAAGGGGGTCATGAACGAGCAGGAAGGGACCGCTTTCGAAAACGCCCTCGATTATCTCTGGCGGATCCGCAACGAACTGCATTTTCTTTCCGGCCGCAAAAACGACCAGATGTTTTTCGATTTGCAGGAGAAAATCGCCCAGTTCATGGGGTATGTGGACCACCGTAAGGGACTGGCGGTAGAGCAGTTCATGCAGGATTTCTACAATCAGGCCACGGCGACGGAATATATCGCCTCGAACATACTCACCAAGTCCCTGCAGCTGACGGATCCGGGCAGCAAGATTCTCGGTTATTTCACCCGTCGTGAGGTTGCGGACGGATTTTATATCCTGCATGGCGAATTGCGGGTCACCCGGGAGGATATTTTTGAAAAAGATCCCGCTCTGATCATGAAAGCCTTTCTGCTGTCCCAGCGCCAGGGGGTCGATCTGAGTCTGCCGCTGCAGGAACTCATTCGCAACAACCGACAGCGTATCAACGACCGGGTTCGGCGTCTGCGGCGCATGAATGAAGACTTCATGCAGATTTTGCGCAATCCCCACGGTTTGTTCGATACCCTCAAGGCCATGCATCATTTGCAGGTGCTGAACCAGTTTATTCCCGAGTTCGGCCGGATTTTCTGCAAGGTCCAGCACGACGCCTATCACATTTATACGGTGGATATTCATTCCCTGTTCGCCGTTGAGGAGATCGCCAAGCTTTGGCTGGGGACATACCGGGAGCAGGATCCGCTGGTGACCAAGGTCGCCAACGATATCGAAAAACGCGAATTGCTGCTGTTGGCGGTCCTGTTGCACGATATCGGCAAAGGCGAGGGGAAGGATCATTGCAACAAGGGCGCCGACATGATTCCGACCCTGGCCCGGCGCATGGGTTTGAACAAGGAGGACAGCGCCCGGCTCGAATTCCTGATCCGCCATCACCTGGAAATGTCCCATATCGCTCAGCGGCGCGATCTGCACGATGACAAGCTCATTATTCAGTTCGCCAAGTCCATGGGCATGAGCGAAAACCTCAACATGCTCTACCTGCTGACCTTTGCCGATCTGCGTGCGGTCGGTCCGGATGTCTGGTCGGACTGGAAGGGTTTTCTGCTCAAAGAGCTGTATGAAAAAACCTATCAGGTGTTGGAGCGGGGCAACTTTCTGCAGGAGCAGCGTTCCCAGAAAGTCCGCAACCGCAAGCGCAAGGTGGTGGGTTTGCTGGAGGACGAATTTGGCAAACGCATGGTTCAGGACGCCCTCAAGGAGATGTACACGCGCTATCTCCTTTCCAACCGTTCGGCCGCCATTGCCGACCATCTGCGATTGATTTTCAGTCGCAAGAATGAACCGCTGGTCACGAAAATCGAACATGAACCCCAGGGGAAATATTCCCAGATCACCATCTCGACGGTCGACATCCCCGGGCTGTTTTCCAAGATCACCGGAGTGCTGGCCGCCAACGGCATCAATATTCTGGGTGCGCAGATTAATACCCTGAACAACGGTGTTGCCCTCGATGTGTTGCAGGTCAGCTCCGTTTCCGGAGACATGGTCAACAACGAAGCCAAATGGAGCAGGGTCAAGGAGGATCTGACGACCGTTATCCAGGGGCGGGTGAGGGTCGACGAACTGATGCTGAAACGGCAGCGTTCCGGCATGCTGCCGAGTCGGCCGCGGCCGAAGTTTCCCAATCGGGTCGATATTGATAACGAGGTGTCGGAAGATTACACGGTCGTGGACATTTACACGCAGGATCAGGTCGGTGTTCTCTATCAGATCACCAAAACCCTCAAGGAACTCGGCCTGTATATCGGCGTGGCCAAGATATCCACCAAGGTCGATCAGGTGGCCGACACCTTTTATGTGCAGGATATCTTCGGTCAGAAGGTTGTCGCCAGGGAAAAACTTGAGGAATTGCAGAGCCGACTCCTGGCGGGACTGGCGGAACTTTCCCCTGTCGACAAGTAGGCAGAAAACCACTTTTCCGGCATCTTATGGATTCATACTTCGACCAGTTTCTCAACTTTTTGTTGATTGAAAAGGGCCTGGCCGCCAACACGCTTGAAGCCTATGGTCGAGATTTGTCCCGTTATGCCGGTTTTTTGCAGGAGGAGGGAATCGAGCAGCCGGACGCGATTACCCCGGCCATGGTGCTGCGGTTTCTTTCCCGGCGGAAACAGGAGGGTCTGGCCCCGCGCAGTCGGGCCCGGGTGCTGGTCGCTCTGCGCATGTTTCACAAGTTTCTGCTGGCCGAGGGGCTTGCCGGCGGCAATCCGACCTCGCAGGTGGTCGCGCCCAAAAGTCTGCGGTCCCTGCCCAAATTCCTTTCGGCCAGCGAGGTTGAGCGTCTGCTGGCAGCGCCCGGCGGCGATGCTCCAGCCAGTTTGCGCGACCGGGCCATGCTCGAAGTCCTCTATGCCACCGGCCTGCGGGTTTCCGAGCTGATCGCCTTGACCCGGCAGGATCTGCAGCTCGATGTCGGCTATCTGCGGGCCTTTGGCAAACGGGGGAAGCAGCGGATTGTGCCGTTGGGCGAGGTGGCCATCGAGGAACTGCGCCGTTATCTGGATTACGGCCGCCCGGCCCTGGATAAGGACCGGGGTGCGGCGCATATTTTTCTCAACCGGTTCGGCAAGGGGTTGACACGGCAGGGCTTCTGGAAGATTATTAAGCGCCGCGCCCTGGAGGCCGGCATTCAGAAGGATATTTCACCCCATACCTTGCGCCATTCCTTTGCCACGCACCTGCTGGACAATGGCGCCGACCTGCGCGCGGTGCAGACCCTGTTGGGGCATGCGGATATATCCACCACCCAGATTTATACCCATGTGAGTCGGGAGCGGTTGCGCCAAATTTATCAGCAGAGTCATCCGCGCCGCTGAGGCGGCGCAGCGCTGCTGCAGACGAGGAGATCATGAAATATATCGTTTTACTCGGGGACGGCATGGCCGATGAGCCCCTGGAGGAGCTGGGCGGAAAAACCCCCCTCGAACAGGCCCATACGCCCCGCATGGATGCTCTGGCCAGGGGCGGTGAATGCGGCTTGATGGAAACCGTTCCCAAAGGGTATCATCCAGGGAGCGACGTGGCCAACCTGTCGGTTTTCGGTTATGACCCGGCCAGCTGTTACAGCGGCCGTTCTCCCCTGGAGGCGGCCAGCATGGGAGTGGAGCTCGCTCCCGGGGATGTGGCTTTTCGGCTTAATCTGGTCACGCTTCTGCCCCATTACGGCAAGCTGTATATGGAGGATTTTTCCGCCGATCATATTTCCACGGCAGAAGCCGGCGAGTTGATCGCCAGTCTGCAGGAGGAGTTCGGTGGCGACGAATTCAGTTTTTATCCCGGGGTCTCCTACCGCCATCTTATGGTCTGGCACGGCGGGCGGGATCGGTTGAAATTCACGCCGCCCCACGATCTGACCCATCAGAGCATTGAAAATCACCTGCCCCAGGGGGACGGTGCTGACGAGCTCATCCATCTGATGACCTCGTCCCAGCTGCTGTTCAAGCAGCATCCCGTCAACCGGCGGCGGGAGCAGACCGGCCAACTTCCGGCCAATTCCATTTGGCTATGGGGGCATGGCCGGGCGCCGCACATGGAATCGATGCAAAGTAAATTCGGGGTCAGCGGTGCAGTTATTTCAGCCGTCGATCTGATCAAGGGTATCGGCGTCTGTGCCGGGCTGGAGG
>JARRKW010000180.1:0-4126 GCA_037387645.1 Desulfuromonadaceae bacterium | reverse complement strand
GCTCTTCGGTCAGATCCGCGCCGGCCGCATGCATGCCCCGATGGTCGCCTCCCGCCCACAACGGGCTGGCGCTGACATCGTAAACCTTTCCGTTCACAGCCACATAGGATTTTTGTCCCGCCTTGCCGTTATGCTGAGCCAGTTCCTCTTTGGTCATGGGGTTCTCCTTCCGAAAAAGTTCTCTGGATTGGTGGTCTCCCGTGTACAAAGTATAACCACGAATGGGTTGTTTTGGTGTCCCCAACCCAAGACGTCCCGGTTAGCGAAGCAGCAGATAGGCGCCCAGGGCGGCGATCATGAGGAAAAAAAGAAAGATCAACTGATTGGCTTTTCGGGCCGTTTGCGGTGACAAGCCCGGCTCGTTGTCGAGATAGCCGACCCGGGGGAAATTTTTCAGCACCGCCCGGACATGTCGGGCCTGCCGCAGGGCCTGGGTCAGATCCTGGCCGGCCTGGTGTGTTCCTTCGTGTTCCCCGTTTTGCCAGCGCGGGCTGTCGGTCAGATCGTAAATCACGTCATCGACGGCGACATAAGCCTTGCGCCCGTCCCTGCCGTCGTATTGTGCCAATTCTTCCCTGGTCATGGGCGATTCTCGCGGTCGGGCATGAAATAAATGCTCCGGAGGTTCAGGTTTCGAAGTAGGTATAACCCTGCAGGCTGGCGGAAAATTCGTTGAGAATCTGCTGGCGTTCTTTCACGCAGATACGGTTTTTCCTAACCGCCGCCTCGGCGATGGCGCGGAAGTTTTCAAACAGGGTCTGGGGGTTGTATTCCACGTAGCTGAGGACGTCGGCGATGCTGTCGCCGCTGATTTCCTTCATGACGTCAAAGCTGCCGTCTTCGTTGAGGCGCACACTGACGATATTGGTGTCGCCGAGCAGGTTGTGCAGATCCCCCAGGGTTTCCTGATAGGCACCCACCAGAAACGCCCCGAGATAATAGGGCTCGTCTGTTTTCATGGGATGCAGGGGCAGGGTCGGACGAACGCCGCGGCCGGTGATAAAGGTATCGATTTTACCGTCACTGTCGCAGGTCAAATCGGAAATGATGGCTTCCCGGGTCGGTGCCTCATGGTTGCGGTGCAGGGGAACCAGGGGAAAAATCTGGCCGATGGCCCAGGTGTCGGGCAGCGATTGAAACACGCTGAAATTGCCGTAATAGATGTCGGAAAGGCTCTGCCGCAGACCTTCGAGCCCGGGAGGGATTTCCTCCAGTCCGTCGATGCGGGCGGCAATGCTCTGGGCCAGGGCCAGAAAGATATTTTCCGCCAGGGACCGTTCCCGCAGGCTGATCTGCCCCTGGCGGAACAGGTCGCGAATCTGTCCGCGAATGGCCGTGGCTTCGGTATAGCGGTCGGCCAGGTTGTGATCGTCGATGTCGTCACAGAGATCGAACAGATGGCGCAGCCGTTTATGACTCTTTTCCGGCAGGGTTTCGGGCAGGGAGACGGCCTCGAAATGCATGACGTCGAGGATGTTGAACATCAGCACCGAGGAAAAGGCCACCGTGGCGCGTCCCGATTCGGTCACGATGTGGGGATGCGGGATGCCCTGGACATCGAGAGTGGAGCGGATAACCTCAATGATGGTGCGGCAGTAGTCGATCAGTTCGTAGTTGCGGGAGTGGGGATTGGAGGCGCTCTGTATGCCCAGGTAATCGACCGCCAGGCCGCCGCCGAAGTCGAGATATTGGAGATGCGCTCCCTCTTTGATCAGGGCCGCATAGTAGCGGCAGGCTTCCAGCACCCCGGCCCGAATGTCGGCGAGGTTGGGGATCTGGGAGCCGAGGTGACAGTGCAGCAGCTGCAAGCAGTCGATCATGCCGCAGTTGTTGAGTTTTTCAAAGACTTCGATCAACTGGGTCGAGCTGAGACCGAAACTGCTGCGGTCGCCGCTCGATTCGGTCCATTGACCGCCGACTTTGGCGTAGACCTTGGCCCGGACCCCGATCAGGGGGCGCACGCCGAGTGCTTTGCTGCGGGCCAGAATGGTATCCAGTTCGGCCGGTGATTCGATGACGAAGAAGCAGCGGTAGCCGAGTCGGGTCGCGCGCAGGCCGAGGTCGATGAATTCTTCATCCTTATAACCATTGCAGATCAGCAGGGCGTCGGGTTGCAGGGAGGCCATGGCCAGCACCAGTTCGGCTTTGCTGCCGGCTTCGAGGCCATGACCGTAGCGGGCGCCGAAATGGGTGATTTCTTCAATGACGTGACATTGCTGATTGACCTTGACCGGAAAAACGCCGCGATATTCCCCCTGATAGCCGGCTTCGGCGATGGCGGTGCGAAAGGTTTTGTTGAGAAAGCTGATGCGGGCGTCGAGCAGGTTTTCGATGCGCAGCAGCACCGGCATGGCGTGATCCCGTTGTTCGATGCCGTGGACGATATCCATGAGGGAAACTGCGACCTCGCCGGAGGGGAACGTTACCTTGACCGTGATATCGCCGTTGGCATCCATGTCGAAAAAACCGGCGCCCCATTTGCGGATGCCGTAGAGCTCGACCGATTGTTCCACCGACCATCGGGCTGCAGTGCGTGGGTTCATGATGTCAAAAACTCCTTGCAGGAGAATGCCGTTTTGCCTAAAAAGGGCCGACAGAATAGCAAGTCGCGGATCATCTTGCAATGTCCGAATGCCGGTTGCGACAAGGAAAATGACGGCAAACAGGGTTTCCCGTTGCGGAAATCGCAGGAGATTGTTTTCGTAGGGATTTACGGTCGGATAGTTCGCTTGACAGAGGGGCCGCTTTTCGCTTTACTGGAGCGACAGCAAAGGTTTTGGGGACGGTGCCTATTGGGTAGTGAAAGGAGTTGATAATACAATGGAATCGATTCAAACCATCGGATTTATCGGCGGTGGAAACATGGCCGAAGCCCTGATCAAGGGACTTATTTCCGGCGCCTTTCCCGCTGCGCGGATCTGGGTTTCCGAGCCGAACCCCGAGCGCCGCAAAATATTGACGGAACGCTATGGGGTGCATGCCGAAGCGGACAACTTTGAAGTGGTTGAAGATTGCGATCTGCTGGTACTGGCGGTCAAACCGCAACTGGTCGATGCCGTTCTTTCCGGGCTTGCTTCGGTTTTTACCGCGGAAAAACAGCTGATCTCGATTCTGGCGGGGATCCCCATTGCCACCCTGGAGAGCTTTTTCTCCACGCCGGTGCGGGTGGTGCGGGCCATGCCCAACACCCCGGCTCTGGTTGGCATGGGCGCCACCGCCCTGTGTGCCGGAACCCATGCCTCGGCCGATGATTTGGCCAGGGCTCGTCGTTTGTTTGAATCGGTGGGAGTAGCTCGGGTGATCAGCGAAGCTCAGATGGATGCCGTTACCGGTTTGTCCGGATCCGGGCCGGCCTATGTTTTTACCATTATCGAAGCCTTGGCCGATGGCGGAGTACAGGAAGGTTTGCCGCGGGACGTGGCCCTGGCCCTGGCAACCCAGACCTTGCTCGGGGCGGCCCAACTGGTGCGAGATAGCGGGGAGCATCCGGCATTGTTGCGCGATCGTGTCTGTTCGCCGGGCGGGACCACCATCGCCGGAGTCAAGGCTCTCGAAGAGGGGAAATTGCGGGCGACCCTGATGGATGCGGTCAGTCGCGCCGCCCGTCGTTCCCGGGAGCTGGGGAAAAAATAGGCTGGAATGCTCCGGTCTGTTCACACCGCCCCTGCCGGATAAACCCGATTTAAACGTATTGCTGGATCAGGTTGAAATCGCGAAGGGTATCGAGCAGCTTGGTTCTTGAACAGGGTTTTACCAGGTAGGAGGTACAGCCGCCACGGTAATAGGCCTCGATGACGGCGCTTGGGGAATCCAGACAACTGATCATGATGATTTTGCTTTCCTCGTCGGAGTTGATCCCCGCTTTTCGTTCCAGGTCGCGGATCTGTTTGAGGGCGACCTGGCCATTCATTTCCGGCATCATAATGTCGAGACAGACCAGATCGTAGGGCTGTCCGGATTCAAGCGCCTTTCGGAAGAAGGCGACCGCCTCCAGGCCGTTGACGGCCAGATCGCAAGTCCCGTAGGGCGTCAGCATCAAGCGCAGAAGACAACGGCTTGAAGATTCATCATCGGCAATAAGTATTCGCATGGTTCCCTCTTCCACATTCAACTTTGACAGAGCAAT
>JARRKW010000179.1:0-4133 GCA_037387645.1 Desulfuromonadaceae bacterium | reverse complement strand
GGGTCGTGACGCGACAACCGCCTCCTGAGCTCGCCGCAGTTTGGAAGCGGAGACCATCTTCATGGCCTTGGTGATCTGCTGGGTATTCTTTACCGTGCCGATCCGTTTTTTTATGTCCTTCAGATTTGCCATCAGTCAAAACCTTTAGCTTGTCGATTAATTAGGCGACGAACTGGCCCTTAAACTCCTCGAGAGCAGCCTTGACTCGACCATCCAGCTCCTCATCGATGGCTTTCTTTTCTCCCAGATCGGTCAACAGCTGAGCATGACTGGTTTCGAGGAAAGCCAACAGCTCGCGCTCATAACGCTGAATGGAAGTGACCGGATATTCATCGACATACCCATTGTTGGCGGCATAAATCGCCAGAACCTGTTTGGCCACGGGCAACGGCTGATACTGCCCCTGTTTGAGAATCTCCACCAGCCGGGCGCCCCGATTGAGCTGACGCTGGGTGGCGGCGTCAAGGTCGGAACCGAACTGGGCAAAGGCCGCCATCTCGCGATACTGGGCCAAGGCCAGACGCAGGGTACCGGCAACCTGCTTCATAGCTTTAACCTGGGCGCTGCCGCCGACGCGGGAAACCGACAGACCGACGTTGATAGCCGGACGAACCCCGGAGAAGAACAGGTCGGTTTCGAGGAAGATCTGGCCATCGGTGATGGAGATGACGTTGGTCGGAATATAGGCGGAAACGTCACCGGCCTGGGTTTCGATGATGGGCAGGGCGGTCAGGGAGCCGGCACCGAGCTCGTCGTTCAGCTTGGCGGCGCGTTCCAACAGGCGGCTGTGCAGATAGAAGACGTCACCCGGATAGGCTTCGCGTCCCGGCGGACGACGCAGCAGCAGGGACAGCTGACGATAGGCCACGGCCTGCTTGGAAAGGTCATCGTAGATGATCAAGGCATGCTTGCCGCTGTCGCGGAAGAACTCACCCATGGTGACCCCGGTATAGGGGGCGATGAACTGCAGGGGAGCCGGGTCGGAAGCGGAAGCGGCAACGACGATGGTATAGTCCATGGCGCCATGCTGCTTGAGCTTGTCGACAACCTGGGCAACGGTCGAACGTTTCTGACCGATGGCGACGTAGATACAGATAACGCCGTTGCCTTTCTGGTTGATGATGGTGTCGACGGCGACAGCGGTCTTGCCGGTCTGGCGGTCGCCGATAATCAGTTCGCGCTGACCGCGACCGATGGGAACCATGGAGTCAATGGCTTTCAGACCGGTCTGCATGGGCTCGTGAACGGATTTCCGGGAAACGATGCCGGGAGCCTTGATTTCGACCTGGCGGAAGTCCTTGGAGGCAATGTCGCCTTTGCCATCAATGGGAATACCGATGCCATTGACCACGCGGCCAACGAGCGGCTCGCCAACGGGCACCTGGACGATGCGCTCGGTCCGCTTGACGGTATCACCCTCTTTAATGTGATGACATTCCCCCAGGATGGCGGCACCGACGTTGTCTTCCTCCAGGTTGAGAACCATGCCCAGAATCCCGCCGGGGAACTCCAGCAACTCGCCGGCCATGGCCTTGTCCAGACCGTGGATGCGGGCAATACCGTCGCCGACAGAGATGATCGTACCAGTCTCGCTAACTTCGACCTCACGACCAAAGTTTTCGATCTGCTTCTTGATTATCGCACTGATTTCTTCTGCTTTGATTTCCATTGCCCTTCTCACCCCTTCTTTAATGTATCTTCAATCCGCTTCAGCTGAGTCTTGATGCTGCCGTCATAAATCTTACCACCAATATGGGCTTGCAATCCGCCGATCAGAGCGGATTTAACACTGACGGTCAATTCGACGGTTTTTCCCGTCAATTGTTCCAGCCCGGCCCCAATCGCTTTTTTCTGCCCCTGGTTCAACCGGGAGGCTGATAAAATATGGGCTCTTACAATCCCCGAAAGTTCATCGGCGAACGCCTGGTATTGCGCTTCAATCTGCGGCAAATACCTGAGGCGTCCTTTGGATAAAAGCAGGCCGAGAAAGCGCCTGGTGCCGTCGGACAGGCCCATGGATTCACCCAATTCGGTCAGGATGGCAACTTTCTTTTCCATGGGAAAAGAAGGGCTTTCCAAAATCAGGCGAAGGAAGTTTTCTGTGGCAAACAGAGACTTTACCTCGGCCAGTTCCCGACCGTAAGCCTCCACCATCTTCTGCTCGGAACCCAATTCCACCAGGGCCTTCGCATACCTTTTGGTTAGTGCGCTGACGCTCAATGTAGTTCTCCTACCTTCTGCATGAATTCATCCACCAATCGGCTCTGGTCTTGACCGGTAAAATCCTTCTTGAGCAGATCTTCGGCAATGGAAATGGCCAGTTCCGACGCCTCCCGTTGCAGTTGAATGCGGGCATGGGCAATTTCTCGAGCAGCCGACTTCTTTGCTTCCTCTTCTATTTTCTGCGCCATTTCACGGGCGTTTGCCAGAATCTTTTCCCGCTCCAGCTCGCCTTCGCGCTTAATCGCCGCATAAATTTCATCGATTTCCTGGGTGGCTTTGCTTAATTTATCTTCGTATTCGGCGAATTTAGCTTCCGATTTTTGTTGTGTCTCGCGGGCCCCTTCCAGCGCCTGCTCAATCCCTTCCCGCCGTCCGGCCAAGCCGTTGCGGATCGGTTTGGTTACAAAATAAGCCAGCAATCCAAAGGTTACCGCGAAATTGAAAAGACGATAGAGAAAATCCTTGAGGAGCTTTCCACTGTCGACCTCATGCCCCCCGCCGCCAGAGGCGGCTGCAACAGCAACGAACACGACCAGCAGCAGGCACGTGACGCACGGCACAAGCTTCCGTTTCATCGAAATTTCGGCGATTTTCATTTCAGCTCTCTCCCCAACACCTTTGTGGCAATTTGCATCGCCAGGCCGTTCGCTTCCTTTTCCAGTGCCTTGCCTGCCATCCCCGCCTCGTTGGCGACGCTGGCCTTGATTTCGCGAAGAAGTCCCACCGCCTTGGCATTTGCCTGACCCAGAACTTCGGCCTCTTCCGCGCCCGCCGCCTTGCGGATTTGCTCCCGCTCGGCATTGCCCTTGATTTTCGCAGCCTGCAACTGCTCCTGGTAGAGGGCCATTTTTTCGTTAATCTGGGTTTCTAATTCTTTCGCCCTGGCATAGGATCCGTCAATTGTTTCACGACGCTCATTGAGCATTTTGCGTAAGGGACGATAAAGAATAAAATTCAATATCACCAACAGTACGATAAAGTTCGCAAACTGTAGCCCAAGTGTCCAATCAACTGTAATCACTACACACCTCTTTAATTAAAAGGCTCTTGGTTTTTAGCCGGGTTTCACCCCTTGGGGGCGATGAATTCTTGTCTTCAAAAAAGATTAGAAATGGTAAAATACATTATTCTTATGAAAAGCAGAGCATTGCTACCATAGGAAGAAAGACCCTGTCAAGATTTTTCAAGGCTTACAAGGGATTTTTCAACTATTTTTGGTAAAAAATACTTACCATCCCGGGCCTGCGTGGTTTTTCTGATGTATACGGTAAATATTTGTTATTGCTTGATAATATTTTGCCCACTGGAACACACTTCATTAACCAGCACACGGTTTCGGCTTTTTTAATCCGTTTCCCCGGGCAAATTAATCCTCTTTGCAGACCACTGCCGCCGACCCACTGGAAGTCATGGCCAGGGTTCCGTTCAACACCACCCCCTCCTCGACCATCAGCACCGGCGATTCGATACTGCCTTCAAGGTGCGCCGGCGCACGCAGTTCCACTTTGTCCGTCGCCTTGACATTGCCCTTGAAGCGGCCACTCATAATCAGTGTTCCGACGGAAACCTCAGCCTGAATATCCGCCGTTTGGCCGACAATCAAAACATCCTTGGATACAATTTCACCCCGAAAGGTACCATCGATCCGAACGATTTCATCGAAAAGAAGCTTTCCTTCAAAGAGACTTCCCGGACCCAAAAAGGCCTTGATCTCCCCCTTATCCATTGTCGTTTCCTTGCGCATAAGAGGCTTTTCCTTTTTACCCATCATGGTTTAATCCCCACTAGGAAACACCCAACTGTTCCAGTAAACGATCCAGCTCCGCCGTTGAATAATAAGATATCTCTATCTTTCCCCCCTTGGCTTTGGCCATAATTTTCACCTGTGTGCCAAGAACCCGTTTCAGTTC
>JARRKW010000178.1:0-4175 GCA_037387645.1 Desulfuromonadaceae bacterium | reverse complement strand
ACGCCCTGGTGATGTTCATCGGTTGGGAAGGGGTCGGTCTCTGTTCCTATCTCCTGATCGGCTATTACTTCCATAAGAAAAGCGCCGGCGATGCGGGCAAGAAAGCCTTCGTGGTCAACCGGGTCGGGGACTTCGGTTTCCTCATCGGCCTGTTCGTGCTGTTCTGGACCCTCGGTCGGGATCACGGCGTCTGGACGGTCAATTTCGTCGAAATCGGCGCCCATGCCCATCTGCTCGGCAACGGCAGCGTGGTTGTGACCCTGGTCACCCTCTGCTTCTTCCTTGGCGCCACCGGTAAGTCGGCTCAGATTCCCCTCTATACCTGGTTGCCCGACGCCATGGAAGGTCCCACTCCCGTTTCCGCCCTGATCCATGCCGCCACCATGGTTACCGCCGGTGTGTACATGATCGGTCGGATGAATGGCCTGTTTGCTCTGGCTCCCGATACCATGATGGTAATCGCCACCATTGGCGCCGCCACGGCTATCTTTGCCGCCAGTATCGGCCTGGCCCAGAACGATATCAAGCGGGTTCTGGCTTATTCGACCGTGTCCCAGCTCGGCTACATGTTCCTGGCCATGGGGGTCGGTGCTTTCACCGCCGGTATCTTCCATCTGATGACCCATGCCTTCTTCAAGGCCTGTCTGTTCCTCGGTTCCGGTTCCGTTATCCATGCCATGCATCATGCCTATCATCATGCCCATCTGCACGATGATCCCCAGGATATGCGCAACATGGGTGGTTTGCGGAAGAAGATGCCCGTTACCTTTATCACCTTCCTGGTTTCGACCATCGCCATTGCCGGGATTCCCGGGTTCTCCGGTTTCTTCTCCAAGGACGAGATCCTCTGGTGGTCTTTCGCTTCGACCCGTGGCCATGTGGCCCTCTGGGGCCTCGGGGCCGTGGCCGCCGGTATGACCGCCTTCTATATGTTCCGTCTGGTGTTCATGACCTTCCTCGGCGAGCAACGCACCGATGCCAAGGCCAAGGATCACATCCATGAGTCGCCGGCGGTCATTACCCTGCCGCTGATCGTGCTGGGCATTCTCGCGGCTATCGGCGGGTTCATCGGGGTGCCCCATGTGCTCAGTCAATATCTGGGACATCTGCCCAACTATTTTGCTGATTTCCTGGCGCCGGTCTTTGCCCAGACTCAGGAGATTCACCATATTTCCGCCCATGGTACGGCTTCAGCCGAGTTCGGGCTGATGGGAGTTTCGGTCGGGATTGCCGTTTGCGGGATTTTCCTCGCTTACGTTATGTACATCAAAAATCCCTCTCTGCCCGGCAAATTTGTCGGGACCTTCTCCGGTCTCTGGCGGGTCGTCTTCAACAAATGGTATGTGGACGAGATTTACGATGCCCTGATCGTCAACCCGACCAAAAAGTTTGCCACCTTCTGCTGGAAGGGGTTTGACGTGGTGGTCGTTGATGGAATCGTTAACGGTACCGGTAAACTGGTCAACGTATTGTCCAATGTACTGCGTTACACCCAGACAGGATTTGTCCATAAATATGCGATGACCATGGCTGTCGGTGTAATCGCCATGCTTGCATTCTACGTCTTCAGGTAAGAGCGCTGGCCGATCTGCGATTGTTGAAACAAGGAGCGAAATCACATGACTGAACATCTTCTTAGCCTGATGACATTTTTCCCCATCTTGGGACTGGTTGTACTGCTCTTCCTGCCCAAGGATAATGGGGGTTTGCTCAAAGGGTTCACTTTACTTATCACGCTGATTACCTTTTTCATCAGCCTGCCCCTGGCATTCGATGATGTGTTCGTCACCTCCGGCGCCATGCATTATACGGAATTTGCCAAGTGGATCAGCATTGGCGACTACTTCCAGATGAACTACAATGTGGGCATCGACGGCATCAGCCTCTGGCTGGTCCTGTTGACCACCTTCATCATGCCCATCGCCGTTCTGTCCACCTGGCAGGCGGTGGATAAGCATATCAAGGGATTCATGGCCCTGTCCCTGTTGCTGGAAACAGCCATGCTCGGTGCCTTTATTTCCCTTGATCTGTTCCTGTTCTACATCTTCTGGGAACTGATGCTCATCCCCATGTACTTCATGATCGGTATCTGGGGGGGCAAAAATCGCATTTATGCCGCGGTTAAGTTCTTCATCTTCACCGCCGTCGGCTCCCTGCTGATGCTGGTGGCCATCATCTACATCTACTACTATGCCGTGCAGTCCGGGGTGGATATCAACGGTTTCAGCATCGCCGATTTCACCAAGGTTGGGATCCCTGCCGATCTGCAGACCTGGTTGTTCCTGGCCTTTGCCTTCAGCTTCGCCATCAAGGTGCCCATGTTCCCGGTGCATACCTGGTTGCCCGATGCCCACACCGAGGCTCCCACGGCCGGCTCCGTTATCCTGGCAGCCATTCTGCTGAAGATGGGTACCTATGGCTATGTGCGTTTCGCCATTCCGCTTTTCCCCGAGGCCACCCAGCAGTTCATCCCCTTCCTCTCCCTGCTGGCGGTGATCGGTATCATCTATGGCGCTCTGGTGGCCATGATGCAGGCCGATGTGAAGAAGCTGGTGGCCTACTCGTCCGTGTCCCACCTTGGTTTCGTCATGCTCGGCATCTTCGCCATGAACATCCAGGGCTGGTCCGGCGGCATGATCCAGATGGTCAACCACGGTATTTCCACCGGCGCGCTCTTCCTTATCGTCGGCTTCATTTACGAGCGGCGCCACACCCGGGAAATCGCCGAATTCGGTGGCCTGGCCAAGCAGATGCCGGTGTTCGCCACCATCTTCATGATTATGACCCTTTCTTCCGTGGGTCTGCCCGGCACCAACGGTTTCGTCGGCGAATTCCTGATCCTCATGGGGGCCTATGAAAGCGAGCTGCGCTGGTTCGGCGTCTTCGGTACCACCGGCGTCATCCTGGCCGCAGTCTACATGCTCTGGATGTTCCAGCGGGTCATGTTCGGTGAGTTGAAAAACCCGGCCAATCAGAAACTCGCCGATCTCTCCGCCCGGGAAGTCGCACTGATGCTTCCCCTGATCCTCTTCGTGTTCTGGATTGGGGTTTATCCGAATACCTTCTTCTGCAAAATGAATCCTGCACTGGATCAATTGCTTCTGGACGTTAAAGGAGGGAAGCAGCAGGTGGCTATGGTCGAGACGGTGACTCCCGTCGGCCATCTGGAAATGAAGTAAGTTGGCTTTACAAATAGCATAAACTGTCTCCGGAGGAGCATGTCCATGGAAAATCTGGTGCAAATCGCCATGCAGAACGTCAACTTTGCGGCAATCATGCCATCGCTGGTGCTCAGCGTTTTCGGTATGGTGATTCTGCTGGTCAACGTATTTTCGCCGCGAGGAAAAACCGCCCCTGCCGCCTGGCTTAGCGTTATTGGCTTGATCGTTACCGGCGTTGTTGCCGCCTGTGCTTGGGGCAATCCCGAACCTGGCTTTGCCGGGCACGTTGTCTTGGATAACTTTGCCACCTTCTTCAGTTTCACCTTTCTGTTCGCTGCCGCCTTGGCAATTCTCATGTCGGACGGTTATCTGAAACGGGAGGAGTTCTCCGTCGGGGAGTATTATCCCCTGATCCTGTTCTGTACCGCGGGGGCCATGTGGATGGCTTCCGGTACCAATATGATGACCATTTTTCTGGGGCTGGAAGTTCTGTCCATTTCCCTCTATGTGCTGGCGGGCTTCCTTCGTAATCGCACCGATTCCAATGAAGCCGGTCTCAAGTACTTCCTGTTGGGGGCTTTCTCCACGGGTTTCCTGCTCTATGGCATCGCTTTGATTTACGGCGTGACGGGAACCACCGACGTGAAGCAAATTGGACTCTACCTTGCCGCCAATCCGGATCAGTTGACCAACCCCATGGCTCTGGCTGGTATGGTGCTGCTGAGTACCGGATTCCTCTTTAAAATTGCTGCGGCGCCGTTCCACATGTGGACTCCCGATGTCTATCAGGGCGCTCCCACCCCCATTACCGCCTTTATGAGTGCCGGGCCCAAAGCCGCCGCTTTTGCCGCCTTCATGCGCATCTTGGTCCTGGGCCTGTCCGGCTTGCAGGATGAGTGGACCTCCACCCTGTGGGTGCTGGCCGTGTTGACCATGACCGTGGGGAATTTCATCGCCATCTACCAGACCAATATCAAGCGCATGCTGGCCTACTCCTCCATCGCCCATGCCGGG
>JARRKW010000177.1:0-4177 GCA_037387645.1 Desulfuromonadaceae bacterium | reverse complement strand
CCCGAAGGTGCCTTTTTATTTGCTTGTCGAAGCGGGAACAAACTAAACCCGGAGGTTGATACTGCCCTGATGTCGAGGAGGGCTGTTCCCGGAAGGTTCCTCTTCCTGCGGGGTCGAAATGTCCGGAACGTTATGGGTTCCTGAAAAGCGCGGTGTTGCCCGCCGCTGCTCCTCCTGATAGGAATTTGGATTGCCCCCCTGCTGCTGAGGAGAATCGGAGCTGACCCGCACCTCATCGAGCTTGAGTCCCTGGCTCTCGAAACCCTCCCGGAGTTTGGGCAGATGCTTTTCCAGAATCTCCTGTACCTGCTGGCTCTGGGCATGGATTTGGGCGCGGACGCGATCTCCCTCGACCGTCAACTCCAGCCGGACCCGACCAAGCTCCTCCGGGTGCAGGTTCATGGAGATGGAACTTTGCTTCTCATTCCGGTTCAGGGTTAACTTTCCGACGACCTGATCGATGACCTTCTCCGCCGGTATGGGCAGACCGGTTGCCGGAGTCGAAGGTCCGGCATTTGCCGCCGTTGCCCCCCGGGAGGCCCCCTGGTTCATCGCGGCCAGGGAAAACGGGGATGAAACACCGCTTGAATTCGTGTTCGCGCCACCGGCCCCCTCGGATTGCGAACCTGCCGGCAGCCCCGTTCCCGCTTTATTGCCGTCCGGTAGCGGAATCTCCGGTTCGAATGGCCCTGATTCCAGTGAAACCGTTTCGGCCTCCTGGTTCCCGGCAACCCTGGCAACCGCCTCCCGCAAACCCGGGAGCTGGGACAATTCCTCTTTGCCGTTCAACAACTGGGCAAAACGTTGCTCGGAAACCGCCCCCAGACTTTCGCCCTTGGCCGCCCCACTTTTTTTCGCCACCCCCGGTGGCAAAGCTCCCTGCCCCGCTGCGACCACCGCCTCCGGACGCCCGACAGATTCGGCAACCGGATTCGATGAAGCACTCAATTTAACATTGCCGACGGCAACTTCATTCTGGGAATCTCCAACCAACGGCGCCGTTTGGGGAACCACTCCGGGGGTTGCAACAACCGCTTCGGCCTGAACCGGAGTCGCCGGCTCAACACTTCCCGCCGTTGCTGCAACAACCGCGTCGGTTTTGATTGAAACGTTGGTAACGGAACGCATTGCAGCCGCAACATCCTTGCGCCCCATCTGCTCAGGAGCCGGCGAACGTTCCAGATCGGATCCTGCCGGCATGCCGGATTCGGCAGCGGACAGAACATTTTCGCCCTTGCCGACGTTTTGCGTCCCAACCATCTCGACCGCGCCATCCGCCGGAGCGCCTGCGACAACCTCCGCCACCGACTCCGAAACGGATAAGGGCTTGTCGGCGACCGCGGTGGACGCTGTCACCGCCGACATCAGCTCCGGTTTGGAATCAGCCGTCTTTGGCGACGCTCCTGCCGCTGGAAACAAACCCGGCCCTGCCGCTGGAACCTTATCCGCCTCCCCGGCTTTTTCCCCAGGGACCGATAAGGCCTGAAGCATTGGAACCGCGTCCTCGGGGGTCGAGTCGTCCGCACTGTCCTCTCCGGCCACGGCAACTTCCGCTGCCGCCTCCATTGAGGGCAACGTTGCATCAGGAACCTGTGCAACCCCAAGGGAAGCTTCCCCGACAACGGTTTCGGTGTCTTCCGCAGCACCGTCCTCGGCCGCAGCCATTTTTTCCGCCGGTCCGTCCGCCGTCTTCTCCGTTCCGGGCGAAGCTGCATTCCGCTCCTGAGTCCCTTCCTGTTTGCCGGCGCCAGCCGATTCCCCGCGCGCCCGGACCGAAGCCATCGATTGATCCTCATCGGGCTGTTCCGGCCGGCTGGCCGGCGAGGGATTGTTTTTCGCCTTCGGGGGTTCGGCGGCAGGCCGTGAATCAATGGCGCGGGAAGCGGTGCGGTGAGACAAA
The DNA here is from genome assembly GCA_037387645.1 of Desulfuromonadaceae bacterium. GTDB lineage: Bacteria > Desulfobacterota > Desulfuromonadia > Desulfuromonadales > Trichloromonadaceae > Trichloromonas. The sequence continues at coordinate 2,277 of JARRKW010000177.1, read as the reverse complement.
GGCTCCGGCTTAAACCCTTCGTTGCGGGAACAAACCTCCTGCTTCTGCAGGGCCCGCGAGAAGGCATCGGCGCCGGACGACGTGGGAGTACCTATTTGGGGTGTGGCGGAGAACAGAGTTTCCAGACTGACTGGTGCAATCTGCATGTCGACTCATCCTTATGAAGAAGAAGTGATCAAACCCAAATTCAGTCCTCGACGAGTGTGGAATACGCAACGCTCAGTCTGGTCGCCTTTTCCGCCGGCATGTAACTGAGCAACTTCCCAGCGGATTTGGCTTTCATCCCGGCGAGAACCTGGACCGCCAGTTCGTGGTCCAACTTGATCATTAGCGCTGCGCCTCTGTCCGGGTCCATTTTTTCGTACATCTTACTGAGCCCTTGAATGCGCTGAACCTCAACCTCGTCTTTTTGTTCCAGTAACCGGCGAAGCTGATCCCGCACGGTCTGGAGTTGGGTTAACTTCTTATCGACTTCTGCCTCCAGGGTCTTTAGCTCTATTTCCTTAATTGTCAGCATTTGATTCTTTTTTTCATACTCATTCCGCATTTTTTCCCGTTCCTGCTGGAGGGAAAAGAGGACCCGGCGTTTTTGCACCGAGTCGATTTCGGTCATCGAATCGTTTTTAACCGAAACGTTTTCCGCCGGAATCCCCGTGCGGGGGAAAACCGCAACGGCGAGTACCAGCAGCAGAATGACAGTCCATGCTTTCATAGTTTCCTCTTGAATTTCTGAACGGCAATTTCATCCAAGAAAGTCGCTTCCGCCTGCCGCAACTGGGCCTGGTCGGACAGGAAATGCTTTTCCTTGAGCTTTTCCAGCAATCTTTTTTCCTGGCTTGCCTTGCACAGAACGTTCAGCCGGGCCTCCACCTCGGCCTGCGCCTTGGCCCGGGCCACAACCAGCTCCTCTATTCTGCTGGACAGGTACTTGAGATAATTTTGGTACCTGATCAATTCCTGCGGGAGGATCCCTTTTTTCTGCTGATCATCGAACTCCGCCTGGTAATCGGCCAATTCCCGCCGCGCATCCGCCACCTGGCGCTGTAAGGCGGCCTCCTTCTGCAATGCCACGGCATGCTCCTGTTGGGCCAGTTCCTCCAGGCGGGAGCGATAATCTAAGACGGTTTGTAATTTGAATTTCGCCATAGGTCCAACCGCTGCTTGTTAATCCAGTCCGAGTCCTTGAAGTTCCTTCAGCGTGGTCTCCATATCGAACCACTCCCCCATCTCCTGGCGCAAAAAGCGGTTAACCGCTTCGATTTTGGCGACAGAACGATCAATGCGGGGATTGCTTCCGGAAACGTACGCGCCGATATTGATCAAATCTTCCGCTTCCCGATAGGTCGCCAGAATCTCCCTCAGTTCGCCGCTGCGTTTGAGATGCTCGGGAGAAACGATATCGCGCATGACTCGACTGGCCGAACCGAGAACATCAATGGCCGGATAGTGGTTGCGCGCCGCCAGTTGCCGGGACAAAACAATGTGGCCGTCGAGAATGGAGCGAACCGCGTCGGCGATCGGCTCGGTCATGTCATCCCCATCAACCAGCACGGTGTAAAGCCCGGTGATGCTCCCCCCGCTTTTGAAACTTCCGGCCCGCTCCAGCAGCTTGGGCAGAGTGGCGAAAACCGACGGCGTGTAGCCCTTGGTGGTGGGCGGCTCGCCGATGGCCAAACCGACTTCACGCATGGCCATGGCGAAACGGGTTACCGAATCCATCATCAGCAAGACCTTCTTGCCTTGGGCGCAGAAATGTTCGGCAATGGTGGTGGCGACAAAAGCGCCGCGCATGCGCAGCAAGGGCGACTGATCGGAAGTGGCGACCACCACCACCGAACGGGCCAGCCCTTTGGGTCCGAGATCGCGCTCGATGAACTCCCCCACTTCGCGCCCACGCTCCCCGATCAGGGCGATGACGTTGACATCGGCCTGGGCAAACCGGGCCATGGTTCCCAGCAACACACTCTTGCCCACCCCCGAACCGGCCATGATCCCCATCCTCTGGCCGGTCCCGCAGGTCAGCAGGGCATTGATGGCGCGCACCCCCAAATCCAACGGCTGGGCAATTTTACTCCGTTGCAGGGGGCCGGCGGGAAGGGCGTAAATGGGCATTTCATGTTCCAGGTCGGGCAGCGGACGTCCGTCGATGGCTTCTCCCAGGGCATCGACCACCCGGCCGAGCAGACCGTCCCCGACCCGCTGGGTGGAACTGCTGCGGCGCACCTGAATCAGGCTGCCCGGTCCCAGCCCGCGCAGTTCGCCGAGGGGCATGAGCAG
>JARRKW010000176.1:0-6298 GCA_037387645.1 Desulfuromonadaceae bacterium | reverse complement strand
CTTCCTGGACCAGGGTTACGCTCAGTGTTTTCAGACCCGAACCCGGATCGCTGAGTCGCAGGGTCGGAGGATGTTTGCTGGAGATCGGGCCGGTTGCGGGGGTAACCGTGATTTCGGGCCCTTTGGTGTCGCGAAGATAAAAATAACCGCCGCCGACCAGCGTGGCAAAGATGAGGATGACCAGTAGCTTAGATGAGATTTTCAACTGCAGATCCTTTGTGTGTTGGGAATGGCGAAGCCTTGGGCTTCGGGGCTTGGGAAGAACGAAAAACTACCTTACTATAACGGGGAATTTTTCTTTGGGCAATGATCTGATTTTTTTCTCTCGGTTCGATCATGGCCCGCAGGGAACCGGGTTGATGGTGGCATGGCCGATGCAAGGGTTTGGGCCGGCAAGCTGATTTTTTGAATGCTGTTTGACGGGTTCGTTGAGAGATCCTGAACATGATTCTGTTTGTCGAAAACGATCCCCTTTGCCCGCCCGGTTTTTTCGGAAACTGTCTGCGGCAATGGCACGTGCCCCACTTGCTTTGGCGGCCGCACGCGGCGGAAACCGCGCCTGCCATAGCTCCATTGACCGCTGTCATTATCCTGGGGGGAACCATGTGCTGTGGGGAGGTGGGGGAACATCCCCAGCTGCTGCCGGTCAAGGATTTCCTGCGGGAACTGTTGCGACGGGATCTGCCTTGTCTCGGCATCTGTCTGGGGGGGCAGTTGCTGGCCGAGGCCTTGGGAGGAAGGGTTCATAGCGGTTGTAAGGGGGAAAAAGGCTGTCATTCTTTACGGCTTACGTCTCTTGGACAACATGACCCCCTGTTTGCCGGGATGCCTGAGACGCTGACCATGTTTCAATGGCATAACGACTGTTTCGATGTGCCCCCGCAGGCAGCGCACCTTGCTTTCAGCCGCCACTGTCCGGGGCAGGCGATCCGCCAGGGGCGTGCCTGGGGACTCCAGTTTCATCCGGAAATCGATTTGGCCATGGCCAGCCGCTGGTGGCAACTGTCCGAGCATGATGAGGGGATTCTGCTTGAGTTCCGGCGGCAGGAACCGGTGCTGAAAGGGATGGGCGCGCAGCTTCTGAAAAACTTCCTGTTGTTTACGGCCGGCTGATCCCGTCGGAGTAGGGGGATTTGCCCTGCGCGGCGCCACGGGTGTTCGGAGCTGTCTTGAGGAGAATGCGGGCAGGGTGCTGTTTTTTTATGCAGATATGGTTCGGGTTGTCCGCCTAACGGGCCCTCTTTCGGCATTGTCCCGTCGGCATGGCAATTGCTATTTTGCCAAATAAACCCACGCCGGCAATGGTGCCGGTTGATGATCGGCAACGAAGCCTCGGACTCGAAATGAGTCGGGGCTTTTTTTGTCTGCTGAGGTGAGCTATGGACAATCTGAATGCGAATCGCATTGTCATCGATGATACCACTCTGCGGGACGGCGAACAGACGGCCGGTGTGGTGTTCAGTCGGGAGGAGAAAAAACGGATCGCCCGCATGCTGGATGAAATCGGCGTTGGCGAACTGGAGTGCGGTATCCCGGCCATGGGTGCCGCCGAGCAGGCTGACGTCAAGGCGTTGCTCGATCTGGGATTGAACGCCCGGCTGATCACCTGGAACCGGGCGGTTATTGCCGACATTCAGGCCTCCATCGACTGTGGCGTCAAAGCCGTCGATATTTCCCTGTCCGTTTCCGATGTGCATATTCGGCATAAGTTGCGGCGCAATCGCCAATGGGTCAAGGAGCAGCTCAAGCGCTGCCTCGATTTCGCCAAACGACACCATCTGTATGTTTCCGTCGGCGGCGAAGACGCCAGCCGGGCCGATCTGGATTTTCTGGTTGAGTTGATGGGCATTGCGCGGGATTTTGGGGCCGATCGCTTTCGCTTCTGCGACACCCTGGGCCTGCTCGATCCCTTTTCCACCTATGCCAAGGTTTGTTACCTGCTCGAACGGGTCGATCTCGATCTGGAAGTGCATACCCACAACGATCTGGGCATGGCCACGGCCAATGCCCTGGCCGGGGTTCGAGCCGGGGCCCGTTTTGTCAACACCACCGTCAACGGGCTGGGAGAGCGGGCCGGCAATGCGGCTTTCGAGGAAGTGGTCATGGGCTTGAAACATGCCTGTGGCATCGACCTGCAGCTGGATACCCGCCGTTTTGTGGAACTCTCGCGGCTGGTGGGGGCAGCCAGCTGCCGCCCGGTGCCGGAATGGAAAGCCGTGGTCGGCGAGCGGGTGTTTTCCCACGAGTCGGGGTTGCATGCCGATGGTGTGCTGAAGTTTTCCGGCAATTACGAATGTTATGACCCGGCCGAAGTCGGTTTGCAACGCCATCTGGTGGTCGGCAAACATTCCGGACGCAACGGCATCGGTTATCGTTTGGCGCAACTCGGTATCCGACTCTCCGGCAGGGAGTTGGATATGTTGCTGGAACGGGTGCGGCAATTGGCGCAGCAATACAAACGGGCTTTGAGCGACCGGGAGTTGCAGCTGTTGTGTACCGGTCTGCGGCAGGTGGCTTGAGATGTCCATGCAGGTTATCGGCTCCGCGACCGCGGCGGACTGGAGTTGTTTTTGGTCCCTGGCGGCAGCGGAACGGTGGCGCATTTCGTCCGTAGAGCAGCGGTTGTTTCAAGGAGCCTGGCGGGATTGCGCTTTTGCCCTGCGGCTTGCGGGAGACTTCGCCGGGTTTGTGACGGCCGTGCCCCATCAGCGCCGCGGCTGGATCGGTCACGTCCTCGTGGCCCCGCAGCAGCGGCGGCGGGGACGGGGGCGAACGCTCTTCGTTCTGGCCCTGCAACGCCTTGCAGAGCAGGGTGTTGAGCAGTGCTGGTTGACCGCCTCGGAGCAGGGGCGGCCTCTCTATGAAACGTTTGGCTTTACGGCTGTCGATCGGGTGGAGCGTTGGCTGCGGCCGAAATGCCTGGCGACCCGGGAAGGCATTGCAACGGAATCGGAACCCCCAGTCGAAGCGCTGGTCAGGGCCGATCACCTGGTATGGGCTGAAGAACGGACACAGCTGTTGGCGGAATTGGCCCGCGGCGGATGTTTTCGGGCTGCGGCTGAGGGTCTGCTTTGTCTGCAGCAGGAAGGTGATTTTCAACTGCTTGGTCCCTGGTATGCTTTCGACCGCTGCCTGCATGGCCAGCGCGAGCTTCTCGCCCGGGCGCTGGTTGGGGCCGATCCCGAGCGGGAACTGGTCATCGATGTGCTGGGCTCGTCGGCATTACAGGCGCTGTTGCGCGAAAGAGGGTTCGAGCCGATTTCGCATTCGCTGCTGATGGTAAGGGGTGAACCGGTTCAGCCGGCGCAAAAAGGACTTTGCGCCCTGGCGAGCCTGGGCAGCATCGGTTGAGCCGGTGAACAGTGAACGGAACATGGATTTGCGGGGGGACCGAATCCGGGGTGTGAAAACACCGGTTCGGTCCGCAAGGACCGAACCGGCTGGCGGAAAAGTTTTCAGGCGGGACTTTCGATGCGTTGCAGCGCCGGAACCTGACCGGCGGGGCTTTGCGCAAATTTGTCAAAAGCGCACTTCACGGCCATTTTGAGTTCGTCCTTGTCTTCCTGCGTTACCGGCTTGAGGGCATGATAGAAAATCCCTTCGCCCCGCACCTTGCGCAGTAGTGACAACGAATCGTCATCGGTGACCAGGATAATCGCCATTTCCTTGTTGCATTTCTTCAGCAGGGGAATGAGATCCGATGCCATGACATTGTCGAACTCCATTCCCATCAGCAATACCTGGGCCGTGTTTTTCAGTGAATTCCGGAGAACCTCCACCACCGAGCCGGCCAGTTTGACCTGGTATTTCTCGCTGCTGAAGAGTTTTTTCATCTGCTCGCGAAATTCAGTATCCTTGTCTGCAACAAGAAGTACTCTCATTATTTTTACCTTTCAAAAATGCTGCGGTTATCGAAAGAGTCCTGACGATTCAAGAATCGGAGCCGTCGCCCAGGGAGGAGCTGCCGTAGCGTTGCCGCAGTATGCTCACGATCCGGATGAGGCCGGGAACCAACTGGAAGGCAATGCTCGAAGCGCAGAAGATGATGAGCAGGCAGACGATCAACGAATTTTCCTGGGCACTTACTTCCGTGGCCGCCCCGGCGGTTCCGACGGAGAGCAGCATGCCGGTGATTGCCAAAGCGATGTTTTTTAGCGTCTTCATAGGCTGGCCTAATTAAGTGGTTTTTGTTTATTTATCTAATAAGCAGAATTTATACAAAAATATCCCTCGACCCCTCGAACTTCTCTGATTGGTGCATCTATCTTATTGAAATATAAGATTTTCTGGAATTTGCTGGGTCCGTATGGGCAAATTATACAGTCGTGAGCGGGCGGAAAAAGGGGCCTTCAGTCGTTCAGTTTTTCCAGCAGTTGTTTTTCGGTTTTCATCGCCTCGGAACAGAAGGTCCAGATCTGGTAATACTCCAGGGACAGAATGGTCGCCCCGGCGGCGAAGACCGCCCAGAAGTTTTCCGCCAAGGCGTTGCCGTAGTAATAAAAAATATAAAAACCGGACAGGTAACCCAGATGAGACCAGCCGCGATAGGTTTCCGACCCCCCCATCATGCGGGACAGGATCAGGATCAGGGCGGAGAAGCTGTACACGACCAGGGCAATGCTGACCAGTTTGATCGGGGGAGCCGCGCCCAGTACGGCCCGCACCTCCTCGGAAATGGGAGGCAGGAAATCGAAATTCCGCTGGGCACCAAGGCTGATGAGGATAAAAATCGCCAATCCCCAAAGACCTTGATTGGATAAACGATTCAGGCGGCGGATTTCCTTGAGAACCTCTTGGCGCAATGGTTCGGTGTCGAAATGCTGCGCCGGTGGTTCTTCGGTAATAGGATCGTTCTGATCACTCATCGGGTGTCGTCTGTTTTTGGCTTTCTATGGCAACCTGTTTCGAAGCGTCTGGCGTGGAAAGGTCCCCCTCGCCACGGAGTTTACTTCTGAGTGTGTCCACCTCTTCCGATTTTTTCTGCAGGCGCAAGGCCAGTCCCCGCAGGGATTTGCCGATCTGTTCGATTTCCTCTATACCGCCCGGCGGGGGTTGGTCGGTATTGCCCCGGGTAGCGGCATTGGCGTAGGAAACCAGATGGGTGATGGGGAGTAGAATGTTGCGCCGGAGCAGGGCGCAGACGCCGCCGACCGTCAAGACAAGAACCATCAAACAGAAGATAACCATGCGCCAGCCCAGGGTGATCAGGGTACTGCGCAGGGGTTCGGCGGACAGGCCGATATCGAGGGTGCCCAAAACCTTTCTGCTGGCCGGGTGAACGTGGCAGGCACCGGTGGAGCAACTGGTCTCATTGTAGATCGGGGCGGTAATGGCCAGAACATGTTCCCCTTTCTGATTGTTAAACCGCCGCGCCTGTTCCATCGGTCCCAGGTTGGTGGCAGGGACTTCGGTTTCGTGGCAAATGATGCAGCCGGCGTCTTTTTTATCGACCAGCTGATTGACTTCAGCCGGCGCGGAGGAGAACATGACGATCCCTTTTTCATTAAAGATGCGAACATGTTCGACTCCCCCCTGGTCGCCGATGTTGTCGATGATGTTGGCGAGACTCTCGCGGTCGTCGTGCAGCATGGCATAGCGGGTCGCTTTAACGATAATCCCGGCCAGGTTGACTTCCCGCTGGATCGAGCTGCTGAGAAGATCGTCTTTAATAAGAGAATACAGAAGAATACAGCAAACTATGACAAAACCGGTTACGGCCAAGGCAACCGGAACGACAGCTTTGACGGCAATGCTTTTCATGATACCTTTGCCCCTTTTCGACAAATTCGTTTCCGTCCGGAAACAGTTGTTTTCCGCCGTGGTGGCGCCAATTTGCGGGTTGGTTCGTGCGGCATGCGGAGGGCCCGCGCCACCCTCGTTGGTTTTCTGGTCACAAGGAAAAGGCTCTCGTTTCCCCTTCGGCAACGGCACAATTTTCATTCGGGAGTTCCGATGGAAATTGGCCGAACGGATTCGAGTAACGAGCCAACGATTGACCATTAAGGGAAATCAATAGCACAGTGACAATGGATAAATCAATTAATCTTTGTCGGGAACCTGGGAGAAGCCCGGGGCGATCGAGTTGCTGACGGATTTTGGTTTACAGGGATGGCAACAGCAGGGTGAAGGTGCTGCCCTGCCCGGGCGTGCTGTTCACGACTACCTGTCCGCCATGGGCCTGGACGATGTGTTTAACGATGGACAGCCCCAGACCGGTGCCGCCCTGTTTCCGGCTGCGAGCCGGATCGACCCGGTAAAAGCGTTCGAAAATACGGGTTTGATGTTCCGGATCGATGCC
>JARRKW010000175.1:0-4227 GCA_037387645.1 Desulfuromonadaceae bacterium | reverse complement strand
TGGGAATACTGGGCAAGGAGCGGCTCTATTTCTGGAGAGTCATGCTCTGGACCCTTTGCAAACGCCCCAGGTTGTTTCCGCAGGCCGTTACTCTCGCCATTTACGGCTACCATTTCCGCATCATCTGCGAGCGTTATATTCTGCGATGAAAGCCACACAAACCTTTTCGGGCAGTCCACCTAAACAGCCTTCCCGGGATTCTCCGAGCGGTTCTGAGTCCATGGGTCCCGTCAATAGGACCTCGCTGCCCGGCATTTGCTTTAGCCTCTTGCGTCTGAGCTATAATCTTACCATCGGACGGCTGCGAAAACGTTGCCCTTCTCTCCATTCTGGTCAATCTGCTGCTGCTGAACGAGACCGATGTGGAAACGGCGTTGGCCAGAGTCAGGTCCGAATTGACCGCTTAACGCAACGCCCCAGATCCCCTTCGGGAAACCGCTGGATGCCCTCTTACCGGAACCCTTCAATTCTTACTTAAGAACAGTTCTTGCCAAGAGCTGAAAGACCAATATAATGTTTTTCATATATTACCTATGCGAAGAAGATTGGCTGAAAGAAAAGAATTGACCGCTCTCTGCTTGAGCTTGATTTTCCTCATCTTTTCCCGTAACAGTGGCATATTACATCTTCGAATCCACCATCGATAACCACCAAACAAGAAGGGAAACCAATGAACATTTCCGTTTCCGCCCCACGCTGGAACCCCTATATTGCCGGAGCCCTGGTCGGAATTCTGGCTGTGCTGTCGGTTCTGGTCACCACCCTGGTGCTTGATAAACCCAAATATCTCGGTGCTTCAACCTCCTTTGTCCGCGCTGCCGGCCTACTGGAACAAACCGTAGCCCCCGAACATGTATCGCAAAATGCCTATTTTCAGGCAAAAAAGGTCAAGGTGGACTGGCAGATGCTGTTTGTGGTCGGCATTTTTGCCGGCGCCCTGATCTCCGCTCGCCTCGGCGGCAGCAGCAAATTTGAAACGGTCCCACCGATCTGGGAGGACCGTTTCGGTTCCAGTGCGGTGACGCGCGCCCTGGGGGCTTTTATCGGCGGCTTCATCCTGATCTTCGGCGCTCGAATGGCCGGGGGCTGCCCCAGCGGTCACGGCCTGTCCGGCAATATGCAGCTCTCTGTCAGCAGTCTGCTGGCACTGGTATGCTTCATTGTCGGGGGCGTGGTCACGGCCCGCATTATTTACCGGGGAGGTTCGTCATGGAACAGCTAATCGGCCTGATTACAGGCATCACCTTCGGCTTTTTGCTGCAGAAAGGAGAAGTGCTCCGCTTTGAAAGGCAGATCGGTTTTATGCTGCTGCAGGACATGACGATCATCAAGTTCATGTTTTCCGCCGTGCTGGTCGGCATGGTCGGCATTTACGCCCTGCATGCCGGCGGAATTATAGCCCTCAGCCTTAAAGCAACACAGGTGGCGGCCATCATCATCGGCGGGCTGCTGTTCGGCATCGGCTGGGCGATCGCCGGCTACTGCCCGGGCACCTCGCTCGGCGCTCTGGCCGAAGGTCGGATCCACGCTTTCTGGGCCATTCTCGGCATGCTGACCGGAGCGGCGGCCTACGCCGAAGTTTATCCGGTCCTCAAAGGCAATGTGCTGGCCTGGGGCAGTTACGGCAAAATCAGCCTGCCCGAACTGCTCGCCATCTCCCCCTGGCTGATTATTCTGACTTTTATTGGGATCGGGATGGTGATGTTTGCCTGGTTTGAAAAAAAGGGGCTCTAAATAAGAATCGCCCAACCGATCAGGAGTCTCGCGATCTATCCCAAGGGGACCTATCGGTTGAATCATGCGATAGTGGATGACAACTAGACCTTTTTGCGATGCCTATCCTGTTCTTGTAATGGTGTTATTCTCGGTTCGGTATGACTGGCTGCTATGACCTCCAGAAAGCTGTTTGCTATGAAAGTACACAGGAAAAATCAACCACCGACAATGCCGACCGAAGCGATTCTGGAAAGCATTTCCGACGGAGTCTTCACCGTTGATCGGGATTGGCTTGTTACCTCATTCAACCGCGCCGCCGAGGAAATTACCGGGGTGGCACGGGAGGAGGCGTTGGGGCGCCACTGCTGGGAAGTCTTCCGCTCCAGCATCTGCGGTGAGGATTGTGCATTGCGTCGAACCTTACGGGATGGTAAGCCGGTTATCGGCAAGGCCTGCTACATCGTCGACGGCGAGGGGCGGCGCATTCCCATCAGTGTTTCCACCGCTGTTCTACGTGACGCCGACGGCCAAGTGATGGGGGGCGCCGAAACTTTCCGCGATCTCACTGAAGTCGAAACGTTGCGCCAGGAGTTGGCCGGTCAATTCCGGGTCGGTGATTTAACCAGCCACAGCCCTTTGATGCAACGGATTTTCGAGGTCTTACCGGCCATCGCCGCCAGCCCCAGTACGGTACTCATTCTCGGTGAAACCGGCACAGGCAAAGAATTGATAGCACGCACCATCCATGCCCTCAGTCCCCGCAACCAAGGCCCCTTCCTAGCCGTCAACTGCGGCGCCCTGCCCGACACTCTGCTGGAATCGGAACTCTTCGGCTATAAGGCCGGGGCCTTCACCGGCGCACAAAAGGACAAGCCCGGCCGTTTTGCTCTGGCCAGGGGCGGTACTCTGTTTCTCGATGAAATCGGCGAGATCAGTCCGGCTCTGCAAGTGCGACTATTGCGGGTGCTGCAGGAGCATACCTACGAACCCCTCGGCAGCACACGCTCCGAAATCGTCGACGCACGCATTATCGTGGCGACCAACCGCGATCTGGCCGAGTTATTGCGCCAGGGCTCCTTTCGCGAAGATCTCTATTACCGGGTGAACGTAGTTCGGGTGGAGCTGCCGCCCTTACGCCGACGCAAGGAGGATCTCCCCCTGCTGGTGCGAGAATTTGTAGCACGCTTTAACCGTGTGCAGGGAAAGGCGCTGAAGGGGATTAGCGGTGAAGCACTGGCTCTGCTCATGGCCCACAATTGGCCGGGAAACATCCGCGAATTGGAAAATATTATCGAGCGGGCTTTCATCCTTTGCCGTGAGGGGTATATCGAGATCCCCCATCTGCCCGCCGAACTCACCGCACCGGGCATGATCACCGGCGGGGCAGAGTCCATGCGTAGCGCCCACGATATTCTCGATGCCCAAACGATCCGTGCCGCCCTGAAACGTCACGGCTACAACCGACTGGAGGCAGCCCGCGAGCTCGGCATCCACAAAACCACCCTCTTTCGCAAACTGAAAAAGCTCGGAATAAAGCTCCCTTCCAAAGACGGTCGCACTCGCCGCGACCTGAAAGAGTAGCGCATTTACTACTCACACCTCTCAACACAGTAGCAATCAAGCAACCCTCACCTTTGCGATCGCCTCCTGAGAAAAACGAAAAATCAAAGTAATAACGGCTAATTACGCAAATTTATCAAAACTTGTCCACTTGGCACTTCCCTTGCCTTTAAAAAAAGGCGCTCCCTCTACTGGATGATTGCAATGAAAACCGCATTTGCTTATTGGGAAAACCATATTGCTCCAGTGTTCGACACAGCCCGAGAGCTGCTGCTGGTAGAAAGCGAGGAGAATCTCATCGTCGAAAAACAGCGCCTGCCACTGACGGATGAGCCCCCCCTGGCGCGGACCCTACGTCTGGTAAACCTAGGGATCGAAACCCTAATTTGCGGTGCGATTTCCCGGGCCTTGCAGGAAATGCTTCAGGCCTATGGTATTGAGGTAATGTGTTTCGTTACCGGGGATCTGGATGAGGTGGTACAGGCCTGGTTCGGCGGCGGCCTGGAACAAGAGGTTTTCGCCATGCCCGGCTGTCGCCGACGGGGTGGACACGGATGGCATAACGTCAGAAAGGAGAATACCATGCCAGGACGAGGCGGGAATCAAGGCTCCGGAAGGGGCCAAGGAATGGGTCGGGGACAGGGTCAGGGAATGGGACAAAAAACAGGTGGGCGAGGACGACAAGGCGGTCCCCTGGCCGCCGGACCAGCAGGCTTATGCCTATGTCCCAACTGTGGTCACCGACAACCACACGAACGGGGCCGCCCTTGCGTCAATCTGCTTTGCCCCCAATGCGGAACGGCACTGGTCAGATCATAAACGGCTCTGACCCTTTACTATCTTTTACTGCTGCCTGTTTCGCCTTTCCCACGGCTCTTCTTCCGGGGAGGGTGGGATTATACCTGCACAGACGGAAGATCGGATTTCATTAAGGCAGACAGTAAAGAAAAA
>JARRKW010000174.1:0-4237 GCA_037387645.1 Desulfuromonadaceae bacterium | reverse complement strand
CCGCAACTGGTGGTCCTGACCAAACAGGACATCACGGAAGTACAGGAGCAGGCGCAGGCCCTGCGGGACTGTTTCACCCAACGGGGCTTCCGGGTTTTCACCATTTCCGCCGCCACCGGGGAGGGAACCCGGGACCTGGTCGAGGCCGTGGGTTTGGAACTGGAACGTTTACGGCAAAAACCCGAATCCGCGGACCCGCAGCAACCTTGACATGGGCCGGCCCCGGGGGTAAGATTGCGCGGCTTCAACGACAAGGGCCGACGGACAGGGACCCCACTGTCACCCCCTGGTTTTTACCTATCCGCTTCTCCCTCGACGGGAGAACGATTCGTCGGACAGCTCATTGCTCCGAACCTGCTATGCCCCGGCTCATCCGCGAGTTTCGGCTTCGCGTAACGGCAACGCCGGGGAACCTGGTCCGGATTTGGCCACGGCAGCACGCAACGGGATATTCAGTTCATGCGTACCCACCTCTTCTCCAACATGAAACGGATCCTGGTCAAGGTCGGCAGCGGCGTGATTTCCGGCAACGACGGCCTGGACACCGACACCATTGTCCACCTGACGCAAGATCTGGAAACATTGCTGCAACGGGGATATGAAGTCGTACTGGTTTCCTCCGGAGCGGTTGCCGCCGGCAAGGGCGATCTCGGCATCCTCGGCCGCCCCCATACCATCCCGCTGAAACAGGCGGCCGCCGCCATCGGCCAGAGTCGCCTCATCAGCATCTATGAAAAAGCCTTTCAAAACAACAGCCGCAAGGTGGCCCAGGTGCTGCTGACCCGGGATGATCTGGCCAACCGCCGCCGTTATCTGAACGCCCGCAACACCCTCGTGACCCTGCTGGATTACGGCATCATTCCCATCATCAACGAAAACGACACGGTGGTGGTGGAAGAAATCCGTTTTGGCGACAACGACAATCTGTCGGCCATGGTAACCAATCTGATCGAAGCCAGCCTGCTGATTATCCTGTCCGATGTGGACGGTCTTTACGACCGCGACCCCCGCAACCATCCGGACGCACGGCTGATCCATGAAGTCGAACGGATCACCCCGGAAATCGAACTGGCCGCCGGCAGTGAAGGCAGCGTGCTGGGCACCGGCGGCATGGCGACAAAAATCAAGGCGGCCAAGCGGGCCTCCCTCTACGGCGTCGGCACCGTCATCATCAACGGCCGTATCCCGGGCCTGCTGCCCCGGCTGCTCGAAGGGGAACAGCTGGGCACCTACTTCCATCCGGCCCGCAACCGCATGGCGGCCAAAAAACACTGGATCGCCTTCACCAAGAAACCCCGCGGCAAGCTCTTCATCGACGACGGCGCCGTGACCGCCCTGACCGAAAAGGGCAAAAGTCTGCTTCCCTCCGGCATTCGCGGCGTGGAGGGCGGCTTTAACCGCGGTGATTCAGTCCGCCTCTGCGGTATGAACGGCGAAGAGTTCGCCAAGGGCGTTATCAACTACTCCCTGACCGAACTGCTCCGCATTATGGGCCGGAAATCGACTGAAATCGAGGGCATTCTCGGCTATAAATACGGTGATGAAATCGTCCACCGGGACAATCTGGTGCTGAAAAACCATGACCCGGAAGGGACTTGAAAATCCGGACGACGTTACATACCACCGCAGATCCGCCGAGGACACCGGCGCCCGGTATTTTACTTTGCGCGGTGAGAAAAGAACCGAACGTCCCGCTTCTATCAAATGAATTCGGCGCCGAGCTGCGGCTCGCGCTCTTTGAAGGAGATCATTATGAGCATGGCTGATGAAATGCTGAAACTGGCCCAGGAAGCGAAACAGGCCGGACGTGTCATGGCCAATCTTTCCTCCTCGGTCAAAAACGACCTGCTGACCGGCATGGCCGCCGCGCTGGAGCAACATGCGCCGGCCCTGATGGCCGCCAATGAGCAGGATCTGGAGGCGGCCGCGCAACGGGGCCTGGCGGCGGCCATGATCGACCGTCTGGTCCTGAACGAAAGTCGCATCAAAGCCATGGCCGACGGCCTGCGCGAGGTCGCCGCCCTGCCCGATCCGGTAGGTGAAGTCACCGGCATGTGGCGCCGACCCAACGGCATCCAGGTCGGGCGCATGCGCATTCCCCTGGGGGTTATCGGCATCGTTTACGAATCCCGTCCCAATGTCACCGCTGATGCCGCCGGCCTCTGCCTCAAAAGCGGCAATGCGGTGATCCTGCGGGGCGGCTCGGAAGCCATCCATTCCAACTCGGCCATCGGCCGGATCCTGAAACAGAGTCTGAGCGAGAGAAAACTGCCGCCCGCCGCCGTACAGGTGGTCGCCACCACCGACCGTAACGCGGTCATCGAACTGCTCAAACTGGAAGACGAAATCGATCTGATCATTCCCCGTGGCGGCGAGGGTCTGATCCGCTTCGTCAGTGAACATTCGCGCATTCCCGTCATCAAACACTACAAAGGGGTCTGCCATGTGTTCATCGACGCCGGCGCCGATTTCGACATGGCCGAACGCATCTGCCTCAACGCCAAGGTCCAGCGTCCCGGGGTCTGCAACGCCATGGACACCCTGTTGATCCACAAGGATATCGCCGAAACCTTCGTCCCCCGTATCGTCGCCTCCATGCGCCAGGCCGGAGTCGAGATCCGCGGCTGCGAGATCACCCGGGAATTCGCCCCGGAAGTCCAGGCGGCCACGGAAGAGGACTGGTTCGCCGAATATCTCGATCTGACTCTGGCCATCCGGGTCGTGGATGATCAAACCGACGCCACCGATCACATCCATCGCTACGGCTCCCTGCACACGGAAACCATTGTCACCCGGGACTATGCCCATGCCCAGCGGTTTCTGCGGGAAATCAACTCGAGCGTGGTCATGGTCAATGCCTCGACCCGCTTCTCCGACGGCAATCAACTCGGACTCGGCGCCGAAATCGGCATCTCCACGACCAAACTCCATTCCTTCGGTCCCATGGG
The DNA here is from genome assembly GCA_037387645.1 of Desulfuromonadaceae bacterium. GTDB lineage: Bacteria > Desulfobacterota > Desulfuromonadia > Desulfuromonadales > Trichloromonadaceae > Trichloromonas. Next base: position 1,289 of record JARRKW010000174.1, on the reverse strand, counting down.
ACTGGAAGATCTGACCACCCGCAAGTTCATCGTCCTTGGCGATGGGCAGGTAAGGCAGTGATTGGTGATTAGTAATTTGTGATTGGCACACCCCCTTGATTTTCAGCTAACCACAAATCACCAATCACGAATCACCCTTATAAATTAGATATGAAACTAGGTATCCTAGGCGGCACATTCAACCCCATTCACCTGGCGCACCTGCGTGTCGCCGAGGAAGTCAGGGAGGTCTGCGCCCTCGATCAGGTGCTGTTTATTCCAGCCGCCGACCCACCCCATAAGTTGGTAGCGGAGAACACCCCCTTCCGGCACCGCCTGGCCATGGTCGAAGCGGCCATTGCCGACAATCCTCATTTCCGCCTTTCGGATATCGAGGCCCATCGTCCGGGCAAGAGCTATTCCGTGGATACCCTGTCGCAGCTGCGCCGGGAACACCCGGAAGATGAGTTCTATTTTATTATCGGCATGGACTCGTTCCGCGATCTGGCGAACTGGAAGAACTACCGGACCCTGTTCACCCTTACCAACATCGTGGTGGCGGCGCGTCCGGGGGCAGCCGTTCAGGAGCCGCTGGACTTCCTTCCCGTTGCTATCAAGAAGGACTTCTGCTATACTGGCGCATCCAAATCGCTGCGCCATTGCAGCGGAACCTCTGTGATTTTTCTTGGGGAAACTTTTCTGGATATTTCCTCCACCCGAATCCGCCAGTTGGTCAGTGAGAATCGCTCCACGCGCTACCTGGTTCCAGCTGCCGTCGGCCACTATATGGAGCGCCACGGCCTGTACCAAAACAAAGAAGAAAGGTTCTGACCACGTTGCAATCTAAAGACAGGGCGATTTTGTGCGCCTCCTACGCCCTTGCCAAAAAAGCCGATAACGTCCGCCTGCTGGAGGTCACGGGTCTCTCAACCCTGACCGACTACCTGCTCATCGTCAGCGGACGTTCCGACCGCCAGGTTCAAGCCATCGCCGAGGCGGTTCGTCTCGGTTTGAAACAGGAACACGACATCGCCCCCCTGGCCATTGAAGGGATGAAGGAAGGGCGTTGGGTGCTCCTCGACTACGGGGATGTCATGGCCCACGTTTTTCAGCAGCCGGTGCGCGAATTTTACGACCTGGACGGACTCTGGAGCGAAGCGCCGGAAATCGCCGTTCCCGACTCTCCTCTTCGGGAACATGACTGAACCGTCGCGGGGAACGGAACCGACATGATGTGGTTCAATAGGCCCCGGCCAACCCGGCAGGGCGGCCGGTGAAACTCAGGGTGGTCTGTATCGGCAAACTCTCCG
>JARRKW010000173.1:0-4241 GCA_037387645.1 Desulfuromonadaceae bacterium | reverse complement strand
TGAACCAACTGCTGGTAATCACGGCCACTATTCCTGGTCAGCAAACGCAACAGGGTAAAACCTTCCAGCGTCCAGGCAATCCGTTCCAACCCCGGCTCCGTACAACTTGCACAGGTACCGTAAGAACCGACCTGCTTGCGAAAACGATCGGCGACCGGTCCCCGGAAAATATCGGCTAACGGCTGTTCCTGAATATTGCCGAGGGATTTGGCCATAATCGGACAGCCAAAAACTTCGCCATTGTGCCGGACAAACAGGGTGTTGTAGCTGGCGGAACAGGGTTTTTTAATGGTGCCGGTCTGCAAATAACCCAACATGGCCTCCCGGTGACCGCTCCAGCGAAAACGAGGTCCCTGATAGAACTGGATCAACTTTTGGATGTCAGCGGAACTGAACTTTAAATCTCCTTCCAGGTCCAGATTACCGAATCGATTGGGGGTGATGATACAGGGAGAAATGATGGTAAAAAGGCCGTTAGCCTCGGCAAAGTCGGCAATGCCCTCGAGTTCGTCCACATTTTGCGGAACGATGGTCGTCTTCAGCCCTAAAATGAGATTCGGGTGATTGTCCCGGATCTGCTGTAATCCGGCCAGGGTTTTCTGGAGTTTCTCCCACGCCCCGGGAAATTGCCGGACCTTATCGTGGGTTTCTCCAGCGGCATCCATGCCGCAGGCGAAAACCAGATCGATGTCGTGTTCCGCCAGCGGGCCAATACAGTCTTGCACCACCTTCAGCACCCTGTCGGTGAGAATGCCGTTGGTGGTAATGGAAACGGTGCGCAGCCCCGGAAACTGGTTGGGCTTTAAGGTGCAGATCCCCAGCAGCAGATCGCCCAGATCCTTTCGCAGAAAGGGTTCGCCCCCGGTCAGATCGAGTTCTTTAAGGTGCCGCAAAGCGGGAGAAGAGAGCAAATCCAACCAGACCGGCAGCTCCAGATCGGGAACGGTGTTGGGAATTTTCCAGATGTTACACATCTGACAACGACAGATACAGCGATGAGTGAGCTCAAGACTGATCGATTCCAACCGATGGGGCTTGCCCAATAATTTCAAAAAACGGTATCGCAATCCATTCTGAATAAGCTTGCCAACCTGATGTATAATATTATTCATAACTAAAAACCGTATTGGGCCTCCCCGCCCGGAAATAGATAGCTTTATGCGAGCACAAAACGGCCGTCCGGCCAACTCAAGCAATCAGTAGTTATTAATTGGTATTTTCAAATATTAAGCAGACACCACACCCTGCCCTGCAGAGCAGAACCAATAAAGAGGCGACTACTGCCAGCAGCTATCGCTGCAGGCGAAGGATTGCTTCCCCGGTCAATATCCGCCGCAAATACCGTCGGCCGGAACCTGGCGCACGGAAAAGCTCTCCTTGGCCGCTTTCAAAACCGCTTCGTAATCAGGTTCGGTGGTGATTTCAGGAACATGTTGCAGGTGGACGATGACGTCATTGGCATTGACAACAAAAATGGAGCGGGAGAGCAGTTTCAATTCCTTGATCAGAACTCCATAGGCCTGAGCAAAGGAACGCTCCTGATAATCGGAAAGGGTTTGCACCCGGTCAATCCCGGCGGCTCCACACCAGCGTTTCTGTGCGAAGGGCAGATCCAGACTGATAACCGCCACCACCACATCGGCGCCAAGATCGGCAGCGGCCTGATTGAAGTGCCGGGCTTCGGTGTCACATACGGGCGTATCCAGGGACGGCACCGTACAGAAAATTTTGGTTTTCCCGGCAAAGGCGGCTAAATCAACGGCTTTGAGATCGACATCAACCAGTTGGAAGTTCGGCGCTTTATCACCAACTTTCAGCTCCGGCCCCAGCAAGGTGACAGGATTCCCTTTAAAAGATGTGATACCTGTTCTCTCTTCCATTAGCTAGCTCCTTTCCGGTCCGGTAGACTATGAATTCACTGGCTGACGGCTAAAAATTCGCGTAAAACCCAGCGTCATGCCCCTGCAACCAGCGACGTGGCACCTTAAAAACGACAGCAGGCAGAACCGCGAAGGCAAAGCATTTCAGCGCCAATGGGATTAGCGTCAACCCGATCCAGAAAAGTCCGTTACCAGTGACTGCGCCCCGACCCATCAAACTCCTGTTTATAATCCTCGACCCCACGCTTATAATAATCCCAATAATTGTACTCTTGCTCTTCCTCTTCTTTAGCAAAAGACCGTTTGGCCAAATGATCGGCTTCAAGATAAATATTGCGGAACAGATCCTCCACAATGTCATTCAATTCTTCAACATTCTTAACAAACTCGACATTGTCGCAGTAGCGCCCGTAGGTTTCGATCAGGCAATCCCCGCGCTTCCAGAGCGTCTTTTCTTCCGGGGTCAACCACAGCATATAACCGACCTTTTCCCGGACCCGCTCAAGCACCCAGTCATTGGATTTATGGTAATTATTGCGCGCATCGCCCAGAAAGATAACGGCCGGTTTGCCGCGGAGATTGTCCAGAAATTTATCTTTAAAGGTGAGCAACACCTTGCCGTAATTGGTATTGGCATCGAGATCGACTATTTTGCCGCTGTCGATAGCCTCCATCATGGTATTGATGGGCGAGTTGGAAAGCATTTCCGTGATTTCAGCCAGATCTTCGTTAAAAACAAAGCTACGAACATCCATAATACGATTATGCAGGGTATGTAACAACAACAGCATGAACTTGGAGGCATGGCTGACACTGAAGCTGACATCGCAAAAAACCACCAGACGGGGTTTTTCCTTGCGCCGACGGCGCAACTCCAGCAGAAAAGGCACCATACCACTGCGATAATTTCTCTGAATAGTGCGAATAACGTGGATTTTCCCACGGTTCTCTCGATTTTTAACGCGCCGGATGTCCTTCTTCAACCGCAGGATCATTTTGGAAACGGCGTCCTCCATGGCCTCGATTTCTTCCCGGGAAAAGGAAATATCACGGGTTTGCCCGTGGAGGGCCGGCTTGAACCCATAGGAGACCGGTGGCTCGGACATCCGCATGGAAGGTCGCGGGGCCTGCATGGTGCCATGATAGCCCTTTAATTGGATCTCCATTTCCGTGCCGTCGAGGTCATCCAGCGGAATTTCCCTGAGAGCCGACAGATCTTTCAGATCATCCCGGTCGAACTGCGCATCGACATTGGCCAGGGTCATGTTTTCGTTAACCATTTCGGGGTTGGTGCCAAGCATGGCCTCCCCCTCCATGATAATGAGCGCCTCATCGAGCAGATCTTCCGCAGCAACCTCCAGTCCGTCGGGAAATTGGCGCTGGAAAAAACGATTGAACACCTGATTGAAGGTCGGTATATCGTGAACACTTTTCACCAGGGTCAGGCGCAGCAGAGAGCGCACCGAACCGCGGCCTTCCAGCCCACCGTGGGCCAGAGCGCAGACCGCATCGAGACTCTCTCCGGGAGAGACCCTTAATCCTTCCTTACGCAATTCGGCAACGAATCTGGTGACAATTGATTCCATGCTATTTCAATTCCGTTTCGGCCAATTCAACCACCTTGGACAGATCGGCCTGATGTTTGGAAATCACACCCACGGTATTGGCGACGACTTCCGGGGTCAGTTTATTAATCTGCAGAATAGAAAGGACCTCGGCCCAATCGAGCGTTTCCGAGACACTGGGCGGCTTGCGCAGATTCAATTCGCGCACCTTGCGTAAAAAATCGACCATCTGCTCGGCCAACTCAGTGCAGACCTCCGGGAAACGGGCGCGCACAATCTGAACCTCCCGTTCCACATCGGGATAATCGATATAGAGATAGAGGCAGCGGCGGCGCAAGGCATCGGAAATCATCCGCGTCCCATTACTGGTCAGAATGGCCAGCGGCTTCTGTTTGGCGTAAAGAACGCCCAGCTCGGGAATGGAAACCTGAAAATCGCTGAGGCATTCGAGCAGCAGGGCCTCAAACTCATCATCGGAACGATCGATTTCGTCAATCAGCAAAACCGAACGCTTTTCGGACAGAAAGGCCCGCAAGACCGGTCGCTGGACCAGAAAGTTTTCGGAAAAAAACAGACTTTCCTCACTGGCGAGCTGCTCAACCGCACCGCGCAAATCGGAAGCGCCGCCCAGATAAGTATCAAGTTGAGTCCGCAACATCTGGGTATAGAGCAATTGCTTGCCATATTCCCAATCATAAAGGGCTTTCCCTTCATCAATTCCTTCGTAGCACTGCAACCGAACCAGGGGCAACTCGAGAACGGCGGAGAGGGTTTTGGCCAAACCGGTCTTGCCGAC
>JARRKW010000172.1:0-4245 GCA_037387645.1 Desulfuromonadaceae bacterium | reverse complement strand
CGGAAGGGGAAAATCGGGACTGGTCCAAAGATGTCTTCCCGCAACTGCTGGCCGATGACGACGCCCTGTACGGCTGCCAGCTGGATGGCTACTGGGCCGACATCGGCAATACCGACAGCTATCTGGAAGCCTGTCAGGACATTGCCGCCGGTCGGGTGGCCATCAACCTCGACGAAACACCGACGGCCTGTGATGGGGGGAACCTTTTCCTCGGCGACGGCGCCCATATCACCCCGGACGGCCAGACCCTCATTCAGGGCATGGTGGTGCTCGGCAACAACAGCCAGGTCCTCGGCAAAACCCGCCTGACCAATTGCGTCATCGGCCGCAACTGCATTCTCGAAGAGGGGATCGAGCTGCGCGACGCCGTCCTCTGGGACAATGTCTATATCAAGAAAAACAGCACCATTAGCGGCGCCGTGCTGTGCAGCAACACCCGGATCGGCCAGAAGGTCAACATCGAGGAGGGAGCGGTCGTTGCCGAAGAAACCACCGTCGGCGACGGCGCCCACATCAACAAGGATGTTAAAATCTGGCCGCGCAAGTTCGTCGAGGGGGGCGCCACCGTCACCACCAACCTGATCTGGGGTGAAAAATGGCGCAAAAGCATCTTCACGGGTGCCGTGGTCCGGGGCCTGACCAATGTGGAACTGACCCCGGAATTCACCGCCAAACTCGGCGCCGCCTACGGTTCCATTCTGCCCAAGGATGCCACCGTCCTGCTCGGCCGGGATTCCCTGCGCGCCTCGCGCATGCTGAAACGCTCCTTCGCCGGGGGGCTGCTTTCGGCGGGCATCAATGTCCGCGACAGCAAAATGATTTCCCTGCCGATCCTGCGCTACAAATTGACCACTTTTGGTGAAATGGGCGGCATTCATTTCCGCCAGTCGACGGATGAAACGGCTTCCACCGATATCGTCTTTCTCGATACCGAAGGGATCGAAATCTCCTCGGCTACCACCAAAAATATCGAACGGGTTTTCTTCAAGGAAAACTTCCGCCGGGTGCACTTTTCCGAACCGGGCGGCATCGCGGAAATCCCCCGCATCTACGACTTCTACCATGAAGGCTTCCTGCGCGCCCTGGATGTCCAGACCATCAGCGCCGCCGCTCCCAAGGTGGTGGTTGACCTCAACCACTCCCCGGCCGGCCGGATGCTGCCGCTGCTTCTTACCGAACTGGGGTGCGAAGTCATCGAACTCAATTCGCAGGTCAGTGAAACCCGGGGAGTGCCCACCCCGGAACAGGATGCCAAAGCCATGGATCAGCTCTCCCGCATTGTCGTCACCCTGGGAGCCAAAGCCGGCTTCTGGATGGGGCCCTCCGGGGAACGCTCCCGGCTGGTCGATGAAACCGGCGTGCTGTTGTCCGACATGGAAGCCCTGACCGTGCTCACCGCCCTGGTCTGCCGGGCCGAGCACCGTGACGCGGTGGTGGTGCCGATTTCAGCCCCCTCCCTCATCGAGCACCTGGCTGCGGAAAACGGCATGCTGGTCAAACGGGTCAAAAACGATCCCCGCACCCTGGTGGAAGCGGCCAAGGACCGGCGCGTCCAGTTCGCCGCGTCCATGGATGGGCGCTTCGCCTTCCCCAGCTTCCAGCACAATTTCGACGCCCTGTTTACCGTGGCCAAGACCCTGGAACTGCTGGTTCGCACCGGCCTTTCCCTGGGTCAGGTACGCCAGGGGCTGCCGAAACTATTTTATGAACACATCGAAATCCCCTGCTCCCTGGAGTATAAAGGTGGGATCATGCGAAAAATGAGCGAGGATTCCGTCGACCTGGAAGCCTCCTTCATCGACGGCGTCCGCATCCAACTCAACAATGCCTGGGTCCTGGTACTGCCCGATCAGTATCGGCCCGTGGCCCACATCATCACCGAGGCGGCCGACGGGAAACGGGCCAAAGAATTGGCCGCGACCTATCGTGGCAAAGTGGAACAATGGCTCAAGGAACTGAAATAGGTCCGCCCCTTGCATAAAGATTCGTTATGAAACCGCTTAAAGTCGCCATTCTCTGGCATATGCACCAACCCGACTACCGGGATCCGGTTTCAGGGAAAACCCTGTTGCCCTGGACCTATCTGCACGCGGTGAAGGATTACGGCGAAATGCTCAAAACCGCCGCCGAGGGTCCGGGCGCCCGCATGACCTTCAACCTGGTGCCGACCATGCTTGAGCAGCTCGAGCGCTACGCTTCCGGCCAGGCCGGCGATGTCTGGATCGAAGCGGCCGCCAAGTCGGCCGCCGATCTCTCCGACCAGGAAAAACGTCTGCTTCTCAGCCAATTCTTCTCGGTTCACGCCGACCGCCATATCCAGCCCTTTCGGCGCTACCGGGAGTTGGCCCGGCGCCGTGGCAACGAACCACACCCGGATCCCGGCGGTTTCTCCGAACAGGACTTTCGCGACCTGCAGGTCTGGTTTCTGCTGGCCTGGTCGGGTCACCATCTGCGCCGGGACTCGTCCCTCATCAAACAACTGCTGATCAAGGGAGAACAATTCAGCGAGGCGGAAAAAGCGCAACTGCTGGACCTCTACGACCGTACCCTCAAAGAGGTGGTGAAACTCTATCGACGGATGGAGGAGAACGGATCCATCGAGATTTCGGTCACGCCCTACGCCCACCCCATCCTGCCCCTGTTGTGCGGCACCGCCAACGCCCGCGAGGCCACACCCGGTATTCAACTACCTGCGGCCACCTTCCTCCATGCCGAAGACGCCCACCTGCAGGTTCGTCTCGGTCTCGATTTCGTCAGTGCCAAACTGGGGGCCAAAAAGCGGGGCATGTGGCCTTCGGAAGGCTCGGTCAGTCCGGAAACCATTCGCATTCTGGCCGCCGAAGGCGCGGCCTGGGCCGCCACCGACGAAGGCATTCTGGCCCGCAGTTTGCCCGGGGGGCTGTCCGATCGGCGGCAACTGTATCGACCCTATGCCTATGCCGGGCTGCCGCTGATTTTCCGCGACCGGGAACTTTCCGACCGCATCGGTTTCGTCTACGCTCACTGGAACCCGCAACGCGCCGCCGACGACCTTATCGAACAGTTGAAAAAGGTGGCCAAAATCGCCCCGGGGGGCCTGATCCCCCTGATTCTGGACGGCGAAAACTGCTGGGAACGCTATCAGGACAATGGGCACCCTTTTCTCATCGCTCTCTATCAGGGCCTGCTGGCCGAACCCTCCCTGCGGATGGTCACCGTCAGCGAAGCTCTGCAAGAAATGAAACCCAAACCCCTGACTAAGTTGGCGGCCGGCTCCTGGATCAATTCCGACTTCTGCATCTGGATCGGCCACAGCGAGGAAAACACCGCCTGGGACTGGCTGGAACGGGCCCGGCGCGATGCCCTGGAAGCGACCGATCTGAAAATCCCGCAAGGGAAACTAAAACAACCGCTACCGGAAATCTTTCTGCACCTGCTGCGGGCCGAGGGCAGCGACTGGTTCTGGTGGTACGGCGACGATCATGCCACCGATCAGGCCGACATTTTCGACGCTCTGTTCCGCCGTCATCTCCAGGCCCTCTATCGCGAAGCCGGACTGCCTATACCCCAGCATCTGTACCTGCCCATCAAACCGGCCAAGGCGGTCAAGACCGTCCGCGAACCGACCGCCCTCTTCACGCCCCATATCGATGGGCATATTTCCGATTACTTTGAATGGCTGGCAGCCGGCTCGGCCGGGCTCACCACCACCGGCGCCATGCACAGCGCCCATCGCAACGAGTTTTCCACCCTGCTCTACGGCTACGACCTGGAATATCTCTATCTGCGCCTTGATCCCGAGGAAGACCTCGCCAGCCTGCTCGGCCCCCAGGGTTGCCTCGAAGTCCGTCTCGGTATGGACCGCAAACTGGCGGCGCGCGTCAATCCCTGCCGGGGAGAACTGGTCCTGTACCAGCGGGAAGGCGGGAAAAAACGGGCCGAAGGAAAAACGGCCTGTGGCCGTATCGTCGAGATGGCGATTCCCCTAGCCCCGTTGCAGCTGCGTCCAGGAACGCCGCTGGAGCTCTCCATCCACCTCTTCAAGGAGGACAAGGAAACCGCCCGCTGGCCCGCCGAGGGTCCCCTGCTGCTCCCCTATCGCGGCGAAACCCTGGGCGCGGATGACTGGTTGATCTGAACGACGACGTTCCCGGACCCTTTTCCAGGCGATCCGGTTTTTAAGGAAAGGATGGCATTTTGTCGGAACTACGCTGGGACCCGTTGAAAAAAACCTGGGTCATTATCGCCACGGAACGCGGTCGGCGG
>JARRKW010000171.1:0-7991 GCA_037387645.1 Desulfuromonadaceae bacterium | reverse complement strand
CGATGTCCCGTTGTTCCCGGCTGGCCACGGTCAACAGACAGGCGAACAGATGGCGGTCTTCCGGGCCGATCCCGGGGGGTGCGGTGGCGGCCATCAGGTGCTGGTAGAGGGGCTCCTCCGCCGTTCGGGGGGCATGCTGCGGCTCCTGCTGGCCGCCACCGCACCCCCCGGGATCGGCCCGGAAGACCGCCATCTGTTCGCCTGTCTGTTGACCGTGGCCAGCCGGGAACAACGGGACATCGCCGCGGCCTTGGGCCTGCCCGCAGACGATCTGGAAGCCCTCCTTTCCCGCTGTTTCCCCGCTTGCGATCTCCAGCAACTGAGCGGCCCAAAAGCCCCACCGGACCAAGCGATACCGGCAAGCAACAGCGAAGTGCGCGACCTGCTGCTCTCCCACGTGCCACGGGATGAAACAGGAACGCCGCGGCAGCTTTCCCGCTGGCTGGCCCTGGCCCTGGCCGCCCGCGCCGCTCAGCCGGGCCATCTGTGGGTGGCCATGGGCCTGCTGCAACGGCCCGAGCTCAGTGCCGCCATTGCCCGCCGTCTGCCCTCCCTGGCCGCCGCTAATGATAAAGGCATGCGCTGGAAGCGTTATCTGTTCCGGGAGGTCTGCAAGCTCAATGGCGGCCTGCTGTGCAAATCCCCCAATTGCGGGGTATGCAGTGATTACGCCCTCTGTTTTGGCAGTGACTGATCTTGTCCTAGCCCGGATCATAACTGGAAATTCGCGATTAAATCACCCACTGCCCATCGGAACGGCAAATTAATCCATAAACAATAATTGCGCCCTGCGGGGAAACATGCTAAGGAATAACAGCCTCGCAAGGAGACCTTTGCATGCCATTTAATCCCGATCTCTGGAGCCGCTACCGATTCGGGCAGACCCCGGTTTACGTCCGCCATGACAGTCCCTGCTGGTTTGTCCCCAACCCGGCCGGCGACAAGCTGCTGCAACAGTTGCAGACGACCGATCCCGCCGCTCTTTCCCCGGCAGAGCAGCGCTTTCTGGCGCGGCTGCCGGCGACGGCCTTCCCGCCCTACCCCGGTCGCGGTGCCCTGTTACAGACGGAGCACTTGCAGGAACTCTGGCTGCATATCACCAATCGCTGCAATCTGGCCTGCAATCACTGTCTGTTCAGTTCCGGCCCGCAGGACGGGGCCGAGCTCCCCCTGGCCACCCTGCTGGCCCGAGCCCGGGAGGCATACGATCTTGGTTGTCGCATCTTTGCCCTGACCGGAGGGGAGCCCCTGCTCCACCGGGACTTTCCCGCCGTCATTGACGGCCTGTTGCAACTGCCGGACAGCCGCATCGTCATCCTCAGCAACGGCTTGCTGCTGCAGGAGCTCTTTGCCGAGCGCCACTGGGACCTGAGTCGCATCCATCTGCAGATCAGTGTGGACGGTCTGGAACAACAACACGATGGCATCCGCGGCAACGGCGCCTTTGCCCGCCTGCGCCGGCAGCTGGACTGGCTGCGACAGCGCCGGGTGCCCTTCACCCTGGCCATGTGCGTGGAACGGCAGAACCTGGCGGACCTGCCCGGAGTGGTCGACTTTGCCGCCGAAGCCGGCGCGGCGGGTCTGCATTTCATGTGGTACTTCGTGCAGGGCCGGGGGGACGCTGCACGCTTCGTTCCGCCCGACCAGCTCTTCGAGGCCGTGCAGGCGGCCTGTGTCCAGGCCGAGCGACGGGACTTAAGCATCGACAACCTGGAAACGCTCAAGACCCAGATTTTCGCCCCGAGCGGCAGCTATCAGGACGGCAGCGGCGGCGGCTGGGAATCGCTGGCCATCGGTCCGGACGATCGCCTGTATCCCTCGGCGGCCCTGGTCGGGCAAACAGCCCTGGCCACGGCCATGCCGGACGGGCTCTGCGCCGCCTGGCAACAGAGCCCGGTGCTGCAACGGATCCGGCAGGCCACGGCCGCCTCCCTGAGCGATCCCTTCCGTTTTCTGCTCGGTGGCGGCGATCTGGATCACAGTTACAGCCACCGAGGCAGCTTTATCGGTGACGATCCCTATCTCCCCCTCTACCGGCAACTGGCCCTCTGGCTCATCCAGCGGGCTCTGCCCCCCCAGGCCGACGCTGCCGCCCCCCGGCTGCGCCTGAAGATGGGGGATCTGCTGCACAGCTGCGGCCACCAGGGCGCCGTCGCCCTGGTGCACAGCAACTGCCTGCTCTCCCTGGCGGAAAACGACAGCCGACGCACGGTCAAGGAGTTTTACAGCGAAGCCGCCGACACGGCCAAAGAGGACATCCTCAACCCGATCTGCTACAGCGAAGAACTGATCCGCCATATTCCGGAGGAATTCCGCTTTCGCGGCTACGGCTGCGGCAGTCCGGTGCAGGATGCGGATATCCAGCCGGGACACCAGATCGTCGACCTCGGCTGCGGCCGCGGCATCGAATGCTTCATCGCCGCCAAACAGGTCGGCCCCAACGGCAAGGTCTTCGGCATCGACATGCTCGACCCCATGCTGGATTTGGCCCGGAGCGGCCAGCAGGCGGTCGTCAGCCGGCTCGGCTACGACAACCTCGATTTTCGCCAGGGCTATCTGGAGGCCTTGCCGCTGCCGGACGACAGCGCCGATCGGGTGCTTTCCAATTGCGTCATGAACCTGTCGCCCGATAAACGGCAAGCCTTTGCCGAAATTTATCGGGTTCTCAAACCCGGCGGACGCCTGGTGATATCCGACGTGGTCTGTGAGGAAGAACCGCCCTCCGCCATTAAAAACGATGCCACCCTGCGCGGGGAATGTATCGCCGGCGCCCTGACCCAAAAGGATCTGATCGGCATTCTCGACGAATGCGGTTTCCGTCACATCCGGCTGCTCAAGCGCTTTCCCTACCGCCAGGTGCAGGGTCATCCCTTCTTTTCCCTGACCTTCAGCGCCGAAAAACCCCTTTCGACCGGCGCCGCGACCCGGGTGATCTATCCCGGCCCCGGCCGCAGCCTCTGTCTCGAAGACGGTCAGCTGCTGCACCTCGGCAGTGTGACCCCCATAGCGGGGGAAATGGCCGAGGCTCTCAGTGAGCAGGTCCTGATCCTGGACCAAGAGGGAGCGGTCACCAATCGAACCGCGGCCAATGCCTGCGCCTGCGCCCTGCCGCCGGCATCCGCCGCCACAGCCCTGCCGGCAGAAAAAAAGCCTGAACCGTTACGCCACGCTTCGGGCTGCATGGTCTGCGCCACCCCCCTGGTTTATCTGAACAGTCCCCGCCCGGTCGCCTGCCATTTTTGCGGTCAGGAGGGCCAAACCAGCGCTCTCTGCGCCGAAGGACATTTCGTCTGCGACGCCTGCCACGCCGAGGAAGCCCTGCCGCTGATCGAGCATCTCTGCCTGGCCAGCGCGGAAACCGACATGCTTCGGCTGCTGGAGCAGATCCGACGCCATCCGGTCTTTCCCACCAACGGCCCGGAGCATCACGGCCTGGTCCCCGGGATCATCCTGGCCACCTGTCGCAATCTCGGCGGTCCGGTCGATGAGGCCATGATCCGGCAAGGCATTGACCGGGGAGCGCGCATCATCGGCGGCAGTTGCGCTTACCTGGGAATTTGCGGGGCCGCCACCGGCGTCGGCGTGGCCTTCAGTCTGCTGTTGGCAGCCAACCCGATCAAAGCCCAGGAACGACAGCAGACCCAGCAGGCGGTGTTGGCCGCCCTGACGGAAATCTCCCAACAGACCGCCGCTCGCTGCTGTCAACGGGATGCGGTGCTGGCCCTGCAGGCGGCCGCCCGCTGCTCCGAAACCCTGCTCGGCCTGCACCTGCGGGCCGACGCTCTGCTGGAGTGCCAGCAACAGGGCCATAACCGGGAATGCCAGGGCCATCACTGTCCCCTGGCGCCCCGCCAGGACCGGCTCGCGCTGGCACCCGGCAGCAAATAGCCCTTGCCGGCTTCAGTAATAGTCCTGTAGCCCCGTCGGCAACTGCTCGAACCGGCCCAGTTCCGCCAGGACGGCAGAGTCTGCCAACTCCGGACGGCTCTCACCCGTGCCCAGAAAACAGCGGGCAAAGACGCCCGACGCTACTCCGTTCCACCACCACCTCCTTGCGTGCCCCTACTTTGACGGTCACAAAGGGATTACGGTAACTGACCGCCGCCAGCTGCCTGCAGGTCGAATAACTGACCTGCAGAGAAACCGTGGCAAAGTCGACCAGGGGCCAGAGCTGGGGATGAATGGCAAGCCGTTCCCTGGAACTGGTCAGCTGCCAGAGCTCGGCGCTGAGCCCCTGGGAGCGGAAATCTTCCACCAGACGGGTGAGGTCACCGCCAGTTCCCAGCAGGGTCAGGGTGCGCAGATAACCGGCGGCGGTGAGGGACTCGAACCCCTTGCCGACAAAGACGGCATTGCGTTGCCGCGAAGCCAGGGCCTGATAGCGGTTCTTGTAAACAAAGGAACAATAATTGATGGGCAGGCCAAGCTTGCGATCCTGGCCATAACGCAGCAGCTCCAGGGCCATCAGCTCGGATTCCAGAACCGTGACCTTCTCCCCATGGAGATAGGTATAGTTGCGCGGCAGCAGCTTCTCCAGATTGAAGGGGGTCAGCCGCAGCTGATGCAGATTGAGATGCTTGATCCCCATTTCCGCCATGACCGGGAGCAGAGCCTTTAACTGCTCCAGCTCTTCGGGGATGGCGGGGATCTCCACCGTCACCGTCGGAATCACTCCCGCCGCCAAAGCCAGATGGTCCAACCGGTAGCCGGTGGCGCCGATATCGAAACGGATTTCGTCCAGGCCGGCATCTTGCAACCGAGCCAGGATCGGCTTATCCACCAGACTGCCGTTGGTATACAGCCAGACATGCATGCCCGCCCCGAAACGCCGCTTGATGGCAGAGATAAACGCGAGGCTGCGCTCCGGGGTCAACAGGGGTTCGCCCCCGCTGATGCTGGCCCCGCTGAAACCGAAACGTTCCAGATAGCGAACATAATCCGCCGGGGTGCGAAAATCCACCGTGTTGGTGGTCGGCAGACCGATCTCGTCCTGGGAGGTCGGGCAGTAAAAACAACGACAATTGCAGCGGCCATTGATGAACAGGCAGGACCAGCCGCCTTCGGTGCAGATACGGCACCCCGGCGACAAACCCCGCATATCCAGCTTGCTGCCGCCGCAACCGGTCTCCACCTGCTGCAGGGTCCGCAGCAGCTCGTCCCGCCGGGCAAAGGCCAACGTTCGACTCTCTGGCGAAAGAAACCGCAGCTGCGGGTAATGGTCAGCGTACTCCTGCTGATTGGCCTGAATCAGCTGTTGCTGCAGCGGGGAAAAATTCATGATGCAAAACTCCTTCAAGACGCAAAGCACCCCCTTTCGGCCGCAGCCGGCAAGGGGGTGATAACTTCCCGGAATATAGTTTTAAATGCGTTTTTTGGCCAGCCTTTTCTCCACCGGCGCAAAAGTTTTTTCGTGCCCTTGACCGTGCCCCCAATCAGTCCGCAGACCGGCCTTCTGCAACAAAAAGGTTTTATGGTGAAGAATTCCGAGAAACGCCTGTTGAATCTGGGCGATCCCCTGATCAACCCGGAAGTATTTTATTTATGACCATCCTTTTCGCCCTCTCCTTCGGCTGCCCAGAACCCCATTCCACACTGGTTACTTTCTCACCGTCAACCATCCATGGAAACGCAGGACAACCTTTTTAATACTCCTCTAAATAAAAGTCCTTGCATTCTGCGTCAAAGGGAGTATTATCCGCCACTGGCAATTCAACCCTTCGGCAGATTTTCAGCCCGGGCAGATCCGTAGTGCCCTCGCCCAATCATCGATCCCTGACCCACCCGCATCTTTTCTTTGAAACCGGCGGCATTCAATCAGGTTAGCGACGATGTGAATGTCCCTGTGGTTCAACTACCACCTCGACGTGTCTTTTTTGCCGTCAACCGGTTTCCCTTGCCTTTTTACCATTTTCGTCCCTGCCGGCCGTTTTGAAGCCTCAAATGCTTCGCCGGCAGGCAGACTATTTTCCACTTTTTGGCCCCACCCCACCGATCTCACCCGATCCGGCCGGTGCGAGGCCCAAGGATGTTACATGTCTTTTTCTGAGCTCAACCTGATTCCCTCCCTGCTTAAAGGTATTACCGAATGCGGCTACAGCGAACCGACCCCGGTTCAGGCCCAAGCCATTCCCCAAGCCCTGAAGGGTCATGACCTTTTGGCTTCGGCCCAGACCGGCACCGGCAAAACCGCCGCCTTCATGCTGCCGGCCCTGCAACTCATGGCCACCCCGGCCCCGAAACGCCGTGGCGCTCCCCGGGTGCTGGTTTTGACTCCCACCCGTGAACTGGCGGGACAGATCCTTGAGGCCACCCGCACCTTCGGCCGTTATGTCAATCCGCGCTATGCCCTGCTCCTCGGCGGCATGCCCTATCGGGATCAGTTCAAGGCACTGCAGGCTTCCCCCGATCTGGTGGTCGGCACCCCCGGTCGCCTGGTGGATCATCTCAACCGCGGCTCCCTTGACCTGTCCCGCCTGGAGATTCTGGTGCTAGACGAAGCGGATCGTATGCTCGACATGGGCTTCAAGGAAGATCTGGAGAAAATCATCGCCGGCGCCCCGGAACAGCGCCAGACCCTGTTTTTCACCGCCACCCTGGATCGCACCATGGCTGACATGGCCCGCCGGATGTTGAAACAACCGATACGGATCGACATCGCCGGTTCCAAGTTAACCGTGGACGCCATCGACCAGCGGCTGCATGTGACCGACAATCGCCAGCACAAGGAGCGTCTGCTCCAGCACCTGGTGGACAGCCCCGAAATCAACCAGGCGATTATCTTTTCCGCCACCAAGCGGGAAACCGACATTCTGGCCCGCAACCTGATGGCCCAGGGACACCGGGCCGCCGCCCTGCACGGCGATATGAATCAGGCCGCCCGCAACCGGACCCTGCGGGATCTGCGCCGGGGCCGGATCAAACTGCTGGTCGCCACCGATGTGGCCGCCCGCGGCATCGACGTCACCAGCATCAGTCATGTGTTCAATTTCGACCTGCCCCTGTTCGCCGAGGATTATGTCCATCGCATCGGCCGTACCGGCCGGGCCGGAGCCAGCGGCACGGCCATCTCCTTTGCCAGCGCCGCCGAAACCGCCGCCCTGCGCCGCATCGAACGCTACATCGGTCAGTCCCTGCCGCAACAGGTGATTCCGGGCCTCGAACCGACCCGGCCGCTCGATACCCGGCCCCAGCGTAACAGCCGGCCCCCGGCCCGCGACAACCGCGGCGGCAAACCCGGCGCCTGGAAAAAGTCCGGGGAAAATCGCGCTAAGAAGGGGGGAGCGCCCAAATCCCGCGACGATCGCAAAACCCCGGTGGTCGAGTACCGAACCCGCCGCCCCGCCAGTCGCGACAACGTCTCCGCCGGCCGTTAATCGGGCGGACAGCAAAATTATTACGATCCAAAACCAAAGCGGCAGAGAGATTTTCTCTCTGCCGCTTTTTCATTTTCTTCTCCTCCCCTTTGACCCAGCTCAAGGAAGAACCCCGCTCGGAGCGCTAAGCTGGCAAAAACTTCTTTCCGACGGGGACTTCATCATGCTTTTGAGCGAAATCATCGTTACCCTGCTGATCTGGGGCCTGACTGGCGCCGGGCTCTTTTTGGGGCTGCGGGCCCACTGGCGACGCAAACGCTGACCCGAGGCGGGCCCGTCCTCCCCCGGGCACTCCAGCCTTTTTTGCCAAGGCCTGGACGGAAGGCCAAAGGCCCGTTACGAATGGAACGACGAGGTTTCCGGGGTTGCGGGGGCTGCGGCCAGAGCTTCGGCCGCCGTGCTGCGGGAATGATCGCGGGCCACCAGCATATAGATGGAGGGGATGATAAATAGCGTGAAGAGGGTGCCGACGGCCATCCCCCCCACCAGCACCAGACCTATGGAATTCCGAGCGGCCGCGCCGGCTCCGCTGACCAGAGTGAGGGGGAAATGGCCGGCAATGGTGGCGGCGGTGGTCATCATGACCGGCCGCAGCCGGATGGTGGCGGCCCCGCGAAT
>JARRKW010000170.1:3119-7375 GCA_037387645.1 Desulfuromonadaceae bacterium | reverse complement strand
TCCTAGAGGATTGCAACAGGACCTGTGTAGCCCGGTTTGGACCTCCACCAGGACCTCGGATTTTTTGTGGTGATGGGATGATGCAGGAGGCTGTCCGTCCCCGGTCTTTCTCTCAATTGCTTGACCAATCACCTGCCGGTCGGAACCTTTTGGCTTTTAACGTATGAAGGAGGAAGGCATGAGCCGTATTCTGTTTTCACCGGGGCGCTATATTCAAGGTGCCGGCGCTATTAAGGAGATTGGTCCCCATGCCGCCAAACTGGGCGATCGCGCCTTTATGATCGGGGGCAGGACCGCCCTTTCCATCGCCGGTACGGCCATTGAAACCAGTTTGCGCGCAGAGGGGATCGACTGCGGCCAGGAGCTTTTTGCCGGTGTTTCCTCCCGCCGGGAGATCACCCGCCTGGCTGACCTGGCGCAGGGGCAGGGCGCCAATATCATTATTGCCCTGGGCGGCGGCGCCTCCATTGATGCCGGCAAGGCGGTTTCCCATGAGATGAATCTGCCGGTCATTGTGGTGCCGACCACGGTAGCCACCGATGCCCCCTGCAGTGCCCTGTCCGTGGAATATACCGATGAGGGGGTTTTCGAGCGTTATCTTTACCTGCGGCGCAATCCCGATTGCGTGCTGGTGGATACCGCTATTATTGCAGCGTCGCCGGCCAAGTTTCTGGTTGCCGGCATGGGGGATGCCGTGGCCGGTTTCTGGGAGTCGGGAACCTGCGCCCGTAGTGGTAAAATCAAAACCTTCTCCGGGGCACAGACCCCAACCCTGGCGGTAATGGCCCTTTCCCGACTGTGCTATGAGACTCTGCTGGAGTCCGGGTTGCAGGCCCGTCTGGCGGTGGAAAAACAGGTGGTAACCCCGGCCGTTGAAGCCATTGTCGAAGCCAATACCCTGCTCAGTGGTCTCAGTTCGGAGAACGGCGGTCATGCCGCGGCGCATTCCATTCACAATGGGCTGACCACCCTGGCGGAGACCCGCAAGGTTCTGCACGGCGAAAAGGTGGCTTTCGGCCTGCTGGCGCAACTGGTGCTGGAAGGACATTCTGCCCGGGAGATTCAGGAGGTCCAGGATTTCTGCGCCCGGGTCGGTTTGCCCCTCTGTCTGGCGGAGCTGAATCTGCCCGATCCTTCCGCCGAAGCCATCCGGCAGGTGGCCGAGACGGCGGTGGCCGAGGACGAAACCATTCACGCCACCTGGTTTCCGGTGACGGCCGCCATGGTGGAAGCCGCAATCTGGACGGCGGATGCCATGGGGCAGGAATATCGGCGTCGCAACAAGGGGTGAGGTAATATTATTTAGTGCTATTTTCCGCAGTAGGCCGGCTCTGGGCGGTGTGAGTTGCGGTGCCAGCCGGATTGAAATAATTTCGAGGTTTTGTCGGTGAAAAAGCAGTCAAAGCAGAGAGGACCGGACGAGTTGGATTCCAAGGCCGAGGCCCTGCGCCGTTCCCATGAAGAGCTGGAGGCCACCCGTAACCGGGCTGCCTTTCTTTATGATTTTGCGCCGGTGGGGTATTTTACCTTTGATCAGGACGGAACGGTCTGTTCCGTCAATCGGGTTGGGGAACAGATGCTCGGGGTCGATCGGACCGAGCTGATCGGGGAGAACTTCGTCAAATTTGTTGGTGACGAAGAGTGTTTCGTTTTCAGCCATTTCATTCAAACGGTTTTTGCCGGACACGGCAAGGGAACCTGCCGGCTGCGGCTGGCCAAAAAGGATCCGGAGCCCCTGTTCGTTCGCATCGATGCTCTGGTGACCGAATCCAGTGAGGAATGTCTTGCCGTTCTGGTCGATATTACCGAGAAAAAACGGGCGGAAAAGGCCCTCTATGAGAGCGAATACAATCTGGCCAAGGCCCAGTCCATGACCCATGTCGGCTCCTGGAGTTACGATCCGGAGAGCGGCAAGGTCCATGCTTCCGCCGAATTGCTGCGCATCATGCAACTGCGTCCGGAAGATACCGACCGGGAAAGTTTTGGTCGCACCATTCACCCGGATGATCGGGAAGAGGCTATCAACCGGCTGCGACTGAGCGTGGAGCATGGCAAAAGCTACGAAATTGAACATCGGCTGAAATTCGATGACGGTTCCTTGCGCTGGGTTTACACCATCGTCGAAACCTCGGTCAACAGCGCCGGAAAGGTGCTGAAATTGTACGGCACCACCCAGGACATCACCCAGCGCAAGCAGGCCGAAGTCGAATTGCGCAACAAAACCAATGAATTACAGGCCATATTCGATTCCATTGGCGACGGCATCGCGGTTTATGATCATGACGGCAGGATTCAGCATCATAATCGCATCAGCCCCCAGCTGTTTCCCACGGAAACCCTGCCGGGAAAATCCTGTGGGGCCATCTTTCATGCCGATACCCCGGCTCTGCCGAAAGAATGTCCGGTGGAACGAGCCCTCAAGGGGAGGCGGGTCGATTCGTCCATGATTCTCGAACGGGAAGGGCAGGAAACCCAGTACCTGGATATCACCGCGACGCCCATAAAAGACGCCCTGGGGGAAAAAAACCGGGCGCTGGTTTTCTTCCGGGACGTTTCCGAGAAACGGATGCAGGAAATGCATCTGATCCAGTCCGAAAAGATGTCCAGTATCGGAGTGCTGGCAACGGGCATCGCCCACGAGATCAACAATCCGCTCACTTCCGTGGCCGGCTTCGCCGAGGCCCTGCAGCGCCGTTTTCGCGATGCGCCCGATCTGAAAAAAGATTCCCGTATGGATGTGTTCCCCCATTACCTGGACGTTATCATCCGGGAATCCTACCGCTGCAAGGATATCATCGATCATTTGCTCAATTTCGGCCGAAAATCGGGCGGGACGGCCATCAAGGTGGATCTGAACCGAATCCTGACCGAAATATTCGAGCTGCTGCGCTATCATCCCACCTACCGCCAGACCAAGATAGTTCCCTCGCTGCAACCGGATCTGTCCCCGGTTCTCGGTGATCCGTCGGGTTTGCGCCAGGTTTGTATGAACCTGGTGGTCAACGCCCATCAGGCCATCAACGGACTGGGACGCGTGGAGGTTGAAACCGGTCTGTTCGATGCGCAGATGATGTTCATAACCATCCGCGACAACGGTTGCGGCATGTCGCAAGAGATCCTGGACCGGATTTGGGAGCCCTTTTTTACTACCAAGGATGTCGGCAAGGGCATCGGCCTCGGTCTGGCCCTGACCTACAATATTGTCAAACGTCATGGCGGTGAAATACGGGTGACCAGCCGGGTTGGCGAAGGGTCTCAATTCATGGTGCTGCTGCCGGTCTGTAACGAGGAATAGCCTGCCGTCGAACGGCGATAGCCTGTTATGAAAAAACGCCTGTTTGCGACAGGCGTTTTTTATTGTTGCGGCATGGGGGGGCAATGGGCGTTCAGGCCTTCTTCTGGTTTTGCCAACGTCCGGAAAAATAGCGTTTGACGATGCGGGTGTGATTGGGAAATCCCAGTTCCTGCGGCCCATCGATCAATACCACCTCCTGGGTCTCCTTGGAACGGAACGGGCGCAAGGTCATGGATTGCGGTTCGGCCAGGCCGAAAATGACCAGGGTATCGTCCAGGCCGTTCTGGACGTCGTAGAGGTGGATTTTTTCCGCGGCCAATTCGATACCCGTTTCCTCCAGGAGTTCCCGGCGGGCGCCCTGCTGCCAGGTTTCATTCAGGTCCAGATAACCTCCCGGCAGGGTCAGGGTTCCTTTGCTGGGTTCGATGTTGCGGCGCACGACCACGAGCCCGTTGTTGAGTGGCAGGATCACGACCACCACCGGCAGCGGATTGCGATAGCTGGTTTTTCGGCAGGCCGGGCAGACCCTGGGCCAGCCGCCGATATCGGCAAAGGGACTGCCGCAATAACTACAATGAGAATGTTGCTCTCCCATGATGGTTTCCCTCGTCTATCGGAGTGTTCGGAACGGGACCGGCAAAAGATGGCTGTGGCGGCGCCGTAATGGCACCGCCGCGGGATTTCCGCTGTCCATGGAATAGATCCATGCAGGCAGTGAACGGTTTTGTACCACGATTTTGGATTAATGCGTCCCATAAAAAATAATTTACACAATTTATTATGGGGTGAGGTGAAAATTTGGCAAGAATAGGGGAAAAATAACCGAAAAAGCCCCTATTTTGTGTAGAGAAATGAAACAGTGTGGGGATGTGCACCATTACTGCGATTCCTCGATCAGGCAGTTTGATTTGTTGCTGTGGAAAATGTCTACAATAAAATCAGTTTCGGTGTTTTTTAACCC
>JARRKW010000170.1:0-3082 GCA_037387645.1 Desulfuromonadaceae bacterium | reverse complement strand
CCGTTGCAGTAAGCTGCGCAGATGAGCGCAACGCGGAGTTGCGCAAAAAATATTTTGAAGGAGATTGAGATGGAAAAAGTAATCGAAGCTGTTGTAACGGAAGAAGAAATCGCCACCGAAGAGCCCCTGGTTCTGGAAGAAATCCAGGTCGAGGAACTCGCTATCGACGGTATCTGCGGAGTCTACTAAGGTGGCAGCGGCAGGTATTAAGTTGCATCCCGCCTGTCGCGTACGGCAAGAAGGGTTCGGTCTCCTGTTCTATGATAACAGGGGACCGAGCCTGCTTTTTGCCGAAACCGGCAGCCTGTTGTCGCCTGACTATTTTGAAGAGACCAGACGTCGGGACGAGTTCCCCGAAGGTATGAGTCCTCAACAGCAGCAGGCTCTAAGTAAGTTTATTACGCTGCTTCTTGAAAGGGGGTTCCTACGTGAGCAACCGATTTGTTGATTTGGGGCTGCGCTCACCGGTTAACCTGACCTGGGAAGTGACCCTTCTCTGTAACCTGCGCTGTCGCCATTGTCTGTCGTCTTCGGCTGAGCCGGCTCCGGATGAGCTGACCACCGCCGAAGCGCTGGATCTGGTCGATCAGCTGCATGAAGCGCGGGTTTTTCAGATTAATTTCGGTGGCGGTGAGCCCTTTATGCGCCCCGACTTCGAACAAATTCTTGATGCCTGTCATTCCAAGGGCATCATGACCTGTATCTCGACCAACGGCACTTTGATCGATGAAGCGCGGGTCGAGCGCCTCAGCCGTACCCGACTGGTCGCCATTCAGGTCAGTCTCGATGGTGTTAAGCAGGAAACCAATGAAGGAATCCGTGGCAAAGGCACTTACGAGGCTGCCATCAAGGCGGTCAAGCTGCTTGCCAAAACCGATATCCCCACCAGCATCAATACCGTACTGACCTCGACCAATGCCGACGAAATTCCGGCAATGCATGCCCTGGCCGAGGAACTTGGTGTTTCCTTTCGTGTCAGCCGTTTCCGTCCTTCCGGACGTGGTGCGGAAAACTGGCAGGAACTGAGTCCGACCCCGGAGCAGTTGGTTGATTTTTCCAAATGGTTGGCGGAAGCCGGCGATATCCGCACCGGGGACAGCTTCTTTTCTCTGACCAGCCAGGAACGGCAGGGACTGGGGCTCAATCTGTGTGGGGCGGCAAAACTGACCTGTTGTATCGGTCCGACGGGTAAAGCCTATCCCTGTGCTTTTCTCCAAACCGATCACTTCCTGGCTGGCGATATCCGCAAAAACAGCTTCCAGGAAATTTGGGACGATTCGGAAATTTATGCCTCTTTCCGGAACCTGCGCATCCACTCCTGCGAAGATTGCCAGCGCTACGATCAGTGCCACGGTGGTTGCCCGGCAGTTGCCTGGCATCTGAAGAATGATATCGCTGGTGGTGACCCGGAGTGTCTGGAACGCTGTGTGACCTTGATTTCCGACGAGAAAAACACCAAGGATGTTGCTGTATAGTCGACGCTTCCGCAGTGGGTCCGGAAGGTTTGGGCCTTGACTTGGAGATTTCAGCTTGGCTGATGTCCTCAAGACTGGTACCCATTGAACTGCAGGGCAGTGAAGGGATTCCTGCGTCCGCTGTTTTTGAGGATTGTTGCAACCCTTAATTGATCATCAACGAGCATCGGCAGCGATAAACCGATACAAAATTTCACTCATACGGGGTAATTTTGTTGCTGAAGGGCTGCCGGGCGAGAATTCATAATGCACTATAGGTTGGCTCCAGGAATTGATATTGAAGAACAGGCGGGAGGAGGCTATCTGGTCTCCTCCCGTCCCTTGCGTCTGGTGCGGCTCAATCGTCCCATGCTGGCTCTTGCCCGCCGATTGCAACAGGACGGTGTAACGCCGCAATTGATGCCGAAACCAAGGCCCTTTCGACTTTGGCTAAAAGCTTTTTCGTGGTCCGCGACTGGCCGCCTCTGGATCAGGGGGTGCTGCCGCGGGTCAGTATCGTCATCCCGGTCAATGACCGACCGGTCGATCTGCGCACCTGTCTCCTGTCCCTGGCGCAGCTGGATTATCCCCAGGATCTGCTGGAAGTCATCGTTGTGGACGATGGCAGCAGCGATTCCACCCCCCAGGTTGCCGTGGAGCTCGGCGCCAAGCTGGTGGAATCCGGTCTGGTCGGCGGTGGCCCGGCGGCGGCCCGTAACAAAGGGGCTTCCGTGGCCAGCGGTGAGATCCTCGCTTTTATCGATTCGGACTGCACCGCTTCCCCGGAATGGTTGCAGGAGCTGCTGCCGGCGTTCCGTGATGAGGACGTGGCGGCGGTGGGCGGCTGGGTGGATGGCATGCATTCGGCCTCGTCCCTCGACCGTTACGAGGCGGTCATGTCCAGCCTCAACCTCGGTCGTCGGGCCATGACCGGCGGCGCCGGCGGCGATACCTTCTATCTGCCTTCCTGCAATCTGCTCATGCGCAAGAAGGCCTTTGACGAGGCCGGGGGCTTTAATGCCAGCATGCATGTCGGCGAAGACGTCGACCTGACCTGGCGCCTGCGCGACGGCGGTTGGACCATCGTCTATCTGCCCAAGGGGTCCGTTTGTCACGCCCATCGGAGCCTGCTCTGGCCCTTTATGAAGCGGCGCTTCGACTACGGCACCTCGGAAGGAGCCCTGCAGCAGCTGCATCCGGTGCGGGGCAAAAAACTGCTGATGCCGCCCATGCCGGCGGGGGTGGTCGGCCTGCTGGCCCTGGCCCTGGTGCTGATGACGCCCTGGCCGCTGTTGCCCGCTCTGGGGCTGTCGCTGGCCGATATGTTCATGACGCGCAAGCGGGTGCTGAAACAGGGCGCCAAACTGTCGCTGAAAAAGCTCGTTCTGGCGCGGCTGCGGGCGACCGGCAGTCTGAGTTACTACGTGAGTTTTCATCTGCTGCGTTACTATATGGTGCCGATGTTGTTGCTGTCCCTGCTCTTCCCGCCGTTCTTCCTGCTGCTCGGGATTATGCTGATGGGGGTTGCTTCCATGGACCATTACGTGCGCAAGTCACAACTGTTTCTGCCACTGTTCTGGTTCTATTACCTGCTCGAAGATGTCTCCTACGGCAGCGGCGTTTTCATG
>JARRKW010000169.1:0-4990 GCA_037387645.1 Desulfuromonadaceae bacterium | reverse complement strand
CGCGCCCACCTTGATCAGGGCCACTCCGCCGACCAGCTTGGCAATACGCTCCTGGCAATTGCCGCGGTCGTATTCGCTCTTGGTTTCCGCTTGCTGCACTCGAATCTGTTTGACCCGGTCCTGAATGGCGCTGTCACTACCGCCACCGTCGATAAGGGTCGTGTGGTCCTTGGTAATCACCACCTTCTTGACCCGCCCCAGCATGTCGAAACCGGCGTTTTCCAGCTTGACGCCGGCGTCTTCGGAAACCACCTGGGCCCCGCAGAGCACGGCGATATCCGCCAGCAGCGCCTTGCGTCCTTCACCATAGCTGGGGGTCTTGACCGCCGCCACCTTGAGGGAACCACGCATGCGGTTGACCACCAGGGTCGCCAGGGCTTCGCCTTCCACGTCTTCGGCCAGGATCAGCAGCGACTGGCCCTGCCGGGCCACCGGCTCCAGCACCGGCAGCAGTTGTTGCATGCTGTTGATCTTTTTGTCATAAATCAGAATCAGGGCATCCTCCAGCACCGCTTCCATGCGATCCGAATCGGTAACGAAATAGGGGGAGAGATAGCCCTCTTTGAACTGCATCCCCTCGACGGTTTCCAGGGTGGTCTCGATGGATTTGGCTTCCTCGACGGTGATGACCCCTTCCTTGCCCACCTTCTCCATGGCCTCGGCCAGAATATTGCCGATGGTTTCATCGCCGTTGGCGGAGATGGTGCCGACCTGGGCGATTTCCTTGTGGTCGGTGGTGGTCCCGTCGCCGGCCACGTCCGAGGTCTTGGAAGCAACCTCTTTGACCAGCTGGGCTCCCATGTTCTCGAACTTACCTTCCAGTTCGATCTCCTTGGCCACGGTGACGCCGTCCTTGGTGATCAGCGGCGCCCCGCTGGATTTATCGATAATCACGTTGCGCCCCTTGGGGCCGAGGGTCACCTTGACCGCTTCGGCCAGGGCATTGACCCCCTTGAGAATACGCGCACGGGAACCCTGTCCGAAATTGATATCCTTGGCTGACATATATATTCCTCCCTATTCTTCCACAATGCCGAAGATGTCCTCTTCGCGCAGCATCAGATATTCCTTGCCTTCGAGCTTGATCTCGCTGCCGGCGTATTTGCCGAACAGTACCCGGTCCCCAACCTTGACCTCCAGGGGAACAACCTTGCCCTCCGGGGTAAGGGTCCCCTTGCCAACGGCAACAACCTTGCCCAGCAGCGGTTTTTCCTTGGCACTGTCGGGAATGATGAGGCCTCCGGCGGTGCGGGTCTCACCCTCCAGCCGTTCCACAATAAGGCGGTCCCGAAGCGGTCTGACATTCATACAAACATTCTCCTTTTCATATTAACCTTAGGGGCTTATCCCCATTAACTTCAGTTCCAGTTCAAGTGCTGGGTATAATAATCACTCTTTTCCGATTGTCAAGAGGGCTGCACCTTTTCTTTTGCCGACACGATAGCAGAAAGAGGAAAAGGTCTTGAAAATGGCGACCAGCGCCATTAACTGTTACGGAATCCCTGTGGTTGGCAAAACAGATTACTTTGGAAAGCAAAGGAGTGAGGACACCGTGATTGAGGCAACCCATCTGACTCGTCGTTACGGCCCCCTCATGGCGGTCGATAACGTTTCATTCCAAATCGGGCGGGGCGAAATCGTCGATCTGTTGGCGGGCAACCTCTGGCTACACCACATCGGCCGGGCCCGTCTCGATCTGACCGAAGGAAAGATCTATTCCCTCTCCAAAACCAGTCATCGCTATCTACAACAGCTGCGGGACCGCTGCTGATCCGGGGCTATTTCAGCGCCATCCAACTCCCCGACACCCGGCTGCTGCGCGAAGACGGCGGATTCAAACTGGCGGATGCCGCCGTTTCGGAACAACTCAACGCCGAACGGGTACGGGAACTGGTCGAGCTGCTGGCCCGACTGAGCATTCAGGATGTCCTTTCCCGGGAGGGCAGCGGGGAACCGGAGACGGCGGGATTGAGGATGGCACTGGAGCTGAGTGATGGAAGCTCCCGGCAATACGATTTTTCCCGTGGGGAGGGGGAACTCACGGCCCGGCTCAGGGTCGGCGATTCATCCCCGCTCTATGCGATCGACGGCACCCTGCTGCAGCGGCTGCAGGGTTTCAGCCGGCAGTTGCTGACCACCGCTCCGCCAACGGAAGGCCCGCCCCGGCCGCAACCGCAAGGCTCAATGGATCAGGCAGAAAGCCGCTCCGCGCAGGAGAAAAATTCCTCCCCGCGCACCGGTGGACTGATGAAATAGCCCTGCATGGTTTGGCAGCCATGCCTCTGCAAGTAGTCCCGCTGGGCCTCGTTCTCAACCCCTTCGGCAATAACGGCGATCCCGAGATTGCGGGCCATGGTGATAATGGTTTCGACAATCTTTTCGTCGCTGACATCGCCGGGAACATCCCGAACGAAACTGCTGTCGATTTTCAGGGTATGGATGGGGAATTTCTTGAGTTGCAACAGGGAGGAATAACCGGTGCCGAAATCATCGATAGCGATGGAAACCCCCAGCGCCCCGAGGTAACTGAGCAGATTGCGGGTGTGTTCGACATTGACCAGCATGGAGGACTCGGTGATCTCGATCTCCAAATTGGTCGGATCCATGCCGGATTCCGCCAACGCGTCGACGATGGAATCGAGGAAGTGAGGATCAGAGAACTGTTTTGGCGAAACGTTGACGGAAAAGCGCAGATGTTCAAAACCCCGACGCCGGCACATGGCGGCGGCATAATGACAGGTGGTCCGCAACACAAACTGTCCCAAGGGGAAAATCAGGCCGGTCTCCTCGCACAGGGGGATGAATCGTGCGGGAGAAACAATGGCCCCGCTTTTATCGACCCAACGCACCAACGCTTCGGCACCGACCAGCTGCATGTCTTTGATGTTGACCTGCGGTTGGAAATAGACCTCGAAATCCCCATCCTGCAGGGATTTGCGCAAGGCTTCTTCCAGCGCCAGATCTTCGCGACTTTTCTCATCCAGCACCCTGGTAAACAGATAGTAGGTGTTTTTCCCCTGCCCCTTGGCCGCGTACATGGCCAGGTCGGCGTTTTTCATCAGCTCATCCACCGTCCCGCCATGGTCCGGATAGACGGCAATGCCGATACTGGAACTGATGTGGATCTTTTTCCCCTGTACTTCGATATACCCGGACATGACCTGAATCAGCTCCTGGGCTTTGCGGACAATACACCGGATATCCGGAGAATCCTCCAGCACGGCGACAAATTCGTCACCGCCGATACGACAGACCATGTCCTCCGCGCGAAAATGCTGCCGCAACCGTTCGGC
Organism: Desulfuromonadaceae bacterium; assembly: GCA_037387645.1. Lineage (GTDB taxonomy): Bacteria > Desulfobacterota > Desulfuromonadia > Desulfuromonadales > Trichloromonadaceae > Trichloromonas. The sequence goes on along the minus strand of JARRKW010000169.1, from coordinate 1,697 downwards.
TACGGTCAGGAGCAAGGCATCGCCAAAAGCATGCCCCTGGGTATCGTTGATTTTCTTGAAGTTGTCCAGGTCGAAGAAAAATATCCCCGTCTTGTGGCCCCTGCGTTTGGCACGCTTCATGGCGTAACCAAGATGGTCCACCAGCAACAGCCGGTTGGGCAGTCCGGTAAGGGCGTCATGAAAGGCCTGGAAACGGATGGTTTCCTCCTGCTCCCTAATTTTACGCAGATCGTGAAATATGGCGATCATGCCGGCCAGGGCGCCGTCCGCATGGTGATAGGCCGAAACTGAAACATCGGTCGGAATCACCGCTCCGGAACGATCGGTCAGGGGCAACTCTCCCAACCATTCGCCGCCACGACGGACACTATCCCGTATCTTCGAGAGAAACGTTCCCCGCTCGGACAAATTGAAAACCACCGGTTTTCGCCCGCTGAACTCAGCGGCGGAAAAACCGGTGATCTGCAGAATGCGGGGATTGGCCATGATGATCCTGCCGTGGTAATCCATGACCAGAATCCCTTCCCCGGCATGATCGAAAACCTTCCCCATGAGCAGCAACTTGTCGTTGGCGGATTGCAGTTCCCGGGTTCTTTCGGTAACCCGCACTTCCAACAGGGAGTGCGCCTCCTGCAAACTGGCCTGACTGGACAACAGATGATTGAAGGTCTGTTGCAGCTCTTCATCCTTGACCTGGAGGCGGTCGCCCATCTCGTTGAAAGCCTGGGCCAGCATGGCCAGATCATCCGTGCCGTTCACCGCCAGCCGCGGCATTCGTTCACCGCGGGAACAACTGCGGATACCCGCCACCAGAGGTCGCATACGCGCGCTCAGCGTCCGGCTCAGAATGACGGCCAGCAGCAAGGCCGACAGCGAACCAACAACCAGCAGAAGGGTAAAATGAAACCTCCCCACGTTGACGACCTGAATGATTTCCCGGCGTTTGTTCGCAAACAGCTTTTTTTCGGATTGCAACAGCAGGTCGAGATCGAGTTGGGCCCGGTCCCACAACGTCGATATTTTTCGAATCTCGTCCCCGAGATAGAAAAGGTTGGAATCCCAGGACCGCCGATAGACCCCCGGAAGATTCAAGCGAATGGCGGTCAAATGTCCCAGCAGGCTTTTGATTGTGGCAACATGTTCGGGATGTTCCGTCCGCATGGAGGTTTCCAGCCGATCGGAAACCCGTTCCAACAGACGGATGATCATCTCGGGCTGATGAACGGGGCTTTCCAACACCTGACGAAAAAGCTCCTGGGCAGCCAGGGCCAGTTCATATAGGGCGGCCACAGTGTTCTGCTCAGAGGAACGTAATCCCGCGAGGTATTTCAGCGCGCCGGCTTGCCGTACCAGTTCGGTCAGTTCGAAATGCAGACGGGAGGCGAACAGCTGCCGGTCGGAGGCAAACCGCCGCTCGGCGGCGTCATAGTAACCGAGGCCAGCCGCAATCAGGGCACAGCGCTGTTGCAAGGGGAGCAATTGTTGCTGCAATTCGGCATGTTCGGTCGTGGCCAGACGATCAAGCAGGGCGCGTAGCTCGTCAACCACCTGGGTGACATTCGAGGAAGGGCTGTAGTCCTCGCTGAGATCGTGAAAGAACAGACCATAGGCCAGGCGCAAAGAACGCTCGACCTCGTTGAGGGACATTTCAGCGACCAGCGTATCCTCCAGGGCGGCTGTCGCCTCCCGGTTTCCGG
>JARRKW010000168.1:3087-9472 GCA_037387645.1 Desulfuromonadaceae bacterium | reverse complement strand
ATATAGTTCATGCCAATAGCCGCCCGAATGGAGGTTTTTATCTAGTTCGAATTTTGCCGGGGCGCCACATAACCGTCCATCTCCACCGAGATGGACGGTTATGTCATGGGCCGATTGAGATTGACTTCCCAGGTATTTGGACTTACTAATGGTGCATATTTTGTTTTTCCATAACATGAATGCATGTGAGGGGTTATAACCATGTTGTTTTGTTGCCAGCATTGATAAACCATCCGATCCCGAACAGGGGTTGGGTGGTTTTTGTGTTTTTGAGACGTAATCAGGGGAAAATGTAACCCGGAATTTTTCTTTAATAGCATAAATAAAGAGGGAAACATGCGTATTGTCGGTATTTTGGTCTCGATTTTAACAGCGGTTGCTTTATTGGTTTGCCCGAGTTGTGGTCAAACACCTGAACCTGACAAGACGAGTCAGCCATTGCCAGCTCACAGCAGGTTGACAGATGAAGCTTGCAAAGTGAAACGCCAGAAGTTTTTTGCCGACTGGCTGCTTTCCATCAGAAAAAAACACAGCAATCCTGTAATCGACAATGAAATTGAAAAATTGCTTGTCGACAGCGCTGTTTTCCGGGCACGACTTCTAACGAACAAAGAGCGGCAAAATTTATTGGAGCGTAGCCAAAGGCTGTTGGACCAGGGTTGTCGGGATCCCCTCATTCTGTCCTTGCATGGAGGCCTCCTGCACCGTTTGGAGCGTGGCAAGGAGGCAAAACCCATTCTCACCGAAGCGGTTTCGCTTCTCGAGACAGGCGGCTATCCCGACTTTATGCGCTACTTGACTGCCTCGACGCTTCACTCCGTCTACCAACGTTTTCCCCCGGAAGAGGACATCTGGCCGCAGTTAAATGAGCAAGTTCGAAGCGCTTTGCTGGGGGCTGCTTCCGACCCCATCTTCAGCAATGGCAACCAGCGTCTTTATTATGAAATATTCCATGATTATTATTGGTTTAAGCTTAAACAGCCTGCCGAAAAAGACTCCTTGATTGAGGCCCTCAATGGCATTGAATCCGTTGATCCCTGGCTGCGTCACCTAATCAACGGGGAGCATCACTATGCCCTGGGGTGGCGTGCTCGCGGAAAGGGCTGGGCTCAATCGATCAAAAAAGGGGGCATGGATGGTTTTCGGGAGGAAATGGCACTGGCTCGTATCGAATTGGTGAAGGCCTATGTTCTGCATCCGGAATTCCCGGAAGCGGCTGCGCGCATGATCCAGGTGCGCATGGCCTCCGTTGGGCCGATCAGCGAGCCACGAGGCTGTCTATAATTTCGGTCTCGAGTGCCAGGCCACGGAAAGGTTCGACACCCGGGTTCCCGGCAAATTCGTCCATGCTATTCATCTGATCAGTCTTGATCATGATGATCCCACGGTTGTTTATCGTCGCCCGGGCGTCTATCCGCTTTTACGAAAAGTCTTTGAAAACGAACTCACTTCCCCGCAATTGCAGTCTAACCGCCAGGCCGACAAAACCCATTATGTTTTGTCAGCCTGGTTGGCGGGCGATTTCGAACAATCGGCCAGGTTGTTCAATGAACTCAACGGCGAGCTTGACCCTGATATTGTCAAATATTACAAGGTCGACATTCAGCAGTTACAACAGGATCTGGCGGTAATAAACGGCAAATGGGGCAATACTACCAGGCTTGGTTTCATTGCGGAGGATAAGGGGGAATTTGCTGTCGCCCTGGCTCATTATGCCCAGATGTTGGACGACCCACAGTCGTCTGCCGAGCAGGTGCGCTTTGCCTGGAGGCAGATCTGCCGTTTGTCCTTTTCGCATGATGAAGATTACTCGTTAAAACTGGCATATCAACTTGATAGAATGGGTTTGCGTGAAGCCATCTTGGTTAAATATCGAGATCATCTTGAAGTCAGTGGTTATCCCAACAAAAATGGTGTTTTTTACAATGCTCTGGCCCGGCTGGTTGGCCGCCATAACCTCGATTTTGTCGAACTGGTCGTCCATAAAGACAACCTCCTTAAGGAAGAGATCGATGAATTATGTAAATTGATTGAAATATATCCGGTTGAAGCAACACCGCAATTCAGTCAAAGTGCCATCTCGACGGATCGTGAAGCTTGAATTCGTCCTTGCCCATCTGGGCGAAGGTCGGTTGTCCCACTTCGAAAGTTGGAACTTGACACATAACTATTTTGTGACCAGCGCCTTTTACCAAAACTTTAATTTTTCCAGGCGGGAAGAGGTGATGGCGCATCTGAAAAGTAGCGAAACCATCCCGGATCTGCTTGAAAAAATCGGTACCGATGGAAAGGTCGACGGATGCCCGGTTCTCTTTTTACAGATGGCGAATCTCTGTCGTGAGCGAGGCGCCTGGCAGGAAGCGAGAAATTTGCAAAACCTGGTTCTCGATTGGCTCCAACTGCAAACGTTTGCAATGGACAGCACCCCATGGGTCAGTTATCAGACGTTGGTTGCGCTGGCGATGGTCGAAGGGTATGAGCTTGAAGCGATAAAATATGGAGAACTCGCGATTAATAGCAAGTTTTGCGTTACGGCCAATTTTTTAACCGCTTCGGTTCTGCTCCGACTCAACAGAATCGACGAAGCAGTCCAGATGTTAACGAAAAATCCCCATGGGGTGCTGCGTCAGGATGGGCCTTACTGCCTGCCTGACCAAACGTGTGCCGATATTTCTGAGCTCATGGGGGCTTTGTTGACCAAGCTGTTTACGCATCCCGGTCTTGGTGACGAAAATAGAAGATTATTGATGGATGCCTATAACATCGAACCGGATTGAAAATTTTGTACGGACTTATTACCGCTTAAGGGAGGGCCTGTCGATAAGGGGCCGGTTCAGGTCCGTAGCGTCCCGGATCCCAGCATGTCGATTTTACGGTTTCCTCCGTGCTCTTGTCATGATATTCCTTGGCATTAAAATAACAGTATGGCGAGGACGGTGATGACTGAAAAGAGCAAGGTTTTATTCCTGTGTACCGGAAACTCCTGTCGCAGTCAGATGGCAGAAGGGTGGGCGCGGCACCTTTGGGCCGACAGGATTGAGGCCTATTCCGCCGGCATCGAGACCCATGGCCTGAATCCCCACGCGGTGCGGGTGATGGCGGAAGCCGGGGTGGATATTTCCGGTCAGCAATCGCAGCATATTGATGAGTTCAGGGCTCTCAAGCTCGATCTGATTGTAACGGTCTGCGGTCACGCCTATGAAACCTGCCCCTATTTTCCCGGGGACTGCAAGGTCATTCACGCCGGTTTCGATGACCCGCCGAAAATGGCCAAGGCATTGGCCGAACAGGGGGCTTCAGAAGAAGCACAACTGGGTTGTTACCGTCAGGTGCGCGATCAGATAAAAGCCTTTGTGGAGACCTTGCCGGAATTGTTGCCGGGAGGTTCCGATGGGAAGTGAACGCCAAAGGCAGTTAAGGAGAGAATCGCATGGCCAGAATACTTGCCATAAACGGCTCCTATCGTCCGGGGGGAATCAACGATCAGTTGGTCGAGGTCATGACCACGGTCCTGCGACAGTCCGGGGCCGAAGTGGAAGTGATCAACCTGCGGGACTATCCCCTCGAATTCTGTCGCAATTGCCGGGAATGCACCCAACAGCCCGGGGTGGCACCGGGGATGTGTATTATTCAGGACGGCATGCCAGCCCTGATCGAGAAAATCGAACTGTGTGACGGTTATATTCTGGCCGCACCGACCAACTTCGGAACGGTTACCGCTCTGTTCAAACGTTTCATGGAGCGGCTGGTGGTCTATGCCTTTTGGCCCTGGGACATGCCCGCGCCCAAATTCCGCAAACAGGGGACGCCTCCGAAAAAGGCCATTATTCTGGCCTCCTTTGCCGCACCGGGATTGTGGGGGCGGCTGCTGATGGGCTCCCATGGTCAATTGAAAAAAACGGCGCAAACCCTGGGGGCGCATACGGTCGGAGTGCTGTCCGCCGGTCTGGTGGCCAAAAGGTCGCGGCCGAGATTGTCGCCACAACTGCGCAAGAAGGCCGAACATCTGGCAGCTAAATTGATTTGAAACGGCAGCAGCCGATTTTTCGCTGTGAAATCGGCTGCTGCTGAGGTTGTCCCTTGGCTGCCGGCGATGTTGCGGTTGGTCGGCCTGAGTCCAATGTTACGGCGAATTACAGGCCGCTTCTTTTGAGGTTGATCCGTTTGATCGGCTTCCCGCAGGCGCACAGATTCGGATTGTCGGGATCCAGCTTGCATTGGCACCCTCCGTCACAGGCGCACAGCAGCAATTCTTCTCCTTCCACCTTGAGAATGCGATAACAGTGTGTCGGTTTGCCGCAAGGGCAGCTTTGCGGTTTTTGGCAGCCGGCATTGCGGGTGCGGTCGGGGCCGAAATCGCAGAGGTACAAGACTTCGGGCTGAGTCTGCTGGGCTTTTAGATCGGCCTTGGCCGCAGCGCAGGATTTGGCGCAACAAAGACGATTCTGGTTTTTACCCTGCGGACAGTTTTGACAATCCGCCTGTTTTTTGTGGGGACAGGCGCAGCAACCGGAAAACAGGGCGAAACAGAGCAGGACCAGCAATGCAGACAAAAGTTTACGCATGTTCAACTCCTTGAGCGGACGGTTCAGGATTAAAAATTGGACCCAAGATAACACTCGTTCGGGCTTGTGGCAAGACCCGGCATAGTCGAGGGGAAAATGACATGCGGTAGCGGAGAGAGGCTTGAGCTGAATTTACTTGACCGGGCAGGGCGCGGTCAGTACCATGCCCGCCTTGGCCGCAGAGGGGGAGCTTGCCTGATCCCGGTGTTTTCCCTTGGGACAGATTCTGAAAATTATGGATATGGACTTTTTCAAATTTCCTGATGAGGCACAGGCATGTCTGGTAAACTAGAAATCCTCATGGTCCGTTGTCCCGGCTGCGGGAAGCGCAGCCCCTGGAAGGATAACCGCTATCGTCCGTTCTGTTCGGAAAAATGCCGGCTTATCGATCTGGGACGCTGGGCCGATGAGGAATATTGCGTTCCCGGCGACCCGGTTGTCGTGGAGAATGCGTCCTGCGAGGAGTTGTGAGATGTATTATTTGACCATTCATACCCACTTTGCCGCGGCTCACAATCTGATCAATTACCAGGGCGACTGTGAGAACCTGCACGGTCACAACTGGAAGGTCGAGGTGACGGTTTCCGCCAGAAATCTCGATAAGGCGGGGTTGGGGATCGATTTCAAACTGCTCAAGCGCGAGACCAATGCGGTGCTTGATCTGCTTGATCACAAGTACCTGAATGACATCGAACCCTTCGTTACCGCCAGTCCGTCTTCGGAAAATATCGCCCGATTCTTGTATGAGACCCTGGCGCAACGTCTGAACAGCGACAATGTGAGGATCTTCGAGATTAAAGTCTGGGAATCGGAAAATGCCTGTGCCAGTTACAAGGAAGACTGAGGCCCAACTGATCGAGGTTTTTTCCTCCATTCAGGGGGAGGGACTGTGGGTCGGCTGCCGACAGATTTTCGTGCGTCTGGCCGCCTGCAACCTGGCATGCCGCTATTGTGATACCCCGTTTGCGCCGGTTGCCGACTGCCGTATGGAAGAGGCTCCCGGCTCGGGCCTGTTCTGCAACCTGGCCAATCCGGTTCCCCTCGACCTGCTGCATGATACCCTGTTCGGCTGGATTCAGCTTCTCCCCGGGGTTCATCATTCCATCAGCCTGACCGGGGGGGAACCGCTGTTGCAGGCCGATGCGCTGCGTCATTGGCTTCCTTCCTTGGGGGAACTGCTGCCGGTGCACCTGGAAACCAACGGTACCCTGTTTCGGGAACTGGCAGGGCTCCTTGAGTTTCTGGCTTTTGTCTCCATGGATATCAAGCTGGCTTCCATGACCGGTATGGTCACGCCCTGGGAAAGCCACCGGGAGTTTCTGCTGCGGGCGCGAAAAACGGACTGCCAGGTGAAGCTGGTGGTGGGGGAAGAAACCCCCCTTGCGGAAGTCGAGCAGGCGGCCGCCCTGATGCGGGAGGTGGCGCCGGAGGTTCCCTTGATATTGCAGGCGGTTACCCGTTCGGACGGTAGCGCCGTTGCCGGCCGGACCCTGCTCGAGTTCCAGACCCGGGCGGCCGCCATCCATCCGGCGGTCCGGGTCATTCCGCAGACCCATCGATTCAGTGGTCTATTGTAAACCGGAGGTGTCTAGATGATCATTGAAGACATGACCCTGGTCGAGTTCTCCGCCGGTCTCAACAAGACCCGGACGGTGCTGATCCCCTTCGGTTCCACCGAGGAACACGGGGACCACCTGCCCCTGTCGACCGATACCCTGCATGCCGTCGAGGTTGCTCGGAAGCTGGCGGAGCAGCGCCCGATTTTCGTCGCGCCGGCCGTTCCTTACGGTGTCTGTCGCTCGACGTCCAACCACCCCGGA
>JARRKW010000168.1:0-3049 GCA_037387645.1 Desulfuromonadaceae bacterium | reverse complement strand
GCCCTGGCCATGGATATCGTGTCGGCTCTCTATGGCCAGGGGTTGCGTCATTTCGTTCTGCTGACCGGACATGCCGGCGGTACCCACACCTCGGCCCTGATCGATGCCGGCGAGCGGCTGCTGGAGCGCTATGGGGATCTGCGCATTGCCGTTCTGACCGAATATATGCTGGCTGCCAGTGAGGGGCGCGGTCTGATCGAAACCGAGGGGGATTCGCACGCCGGAGAAATCGAGACCTCGCGCATGCTGCATTCCCATCCGCATTTGGTCAAAGGGGTCGGGAAACGCGAATTCCCCGCGTTTCCACGGGGAATTCTGGTGCGGGACAAGCGCAAATTCTGGCCCGGCGGGGTCTGGGGCGATCCGACCAAGGCCACGGCCGCAAAGGGGGCACAGCTTGAAGCCCTGGTCGTTGCGGCTCTCGACCGGTTGGTGACGCAATTGGAGGAGTTTGAGGATTAACCGGTAGCTTCGGTTTCAGCCAGCATCCGGTCAGCGGCCATAATGCCCGAATTTTTTGTTCAGGGCGGCCTTGACCGCCGGTGGAACATAGGCCTCGATCGGCCCGTTCAGGGCCGCCACTTCCTTGACAATGGACGAGCTCAGATAACCGAAGGGGACGGCCGTCATCATGAACAGGGTTTCGATCTCATCGTTGATGGAACGGTTCATCTGGGCCAGCTGAAATTCATACTCGAAATCGGAAACCGCCCTGAGACCGCGCAGCACAACCTTGGCCTGTTGGGAGGCCACATAATCGATGAGCAGACCACCGAAGGAGTCGACCCGGAGACGGGGGTTGTCGCCGATGGTCTGCCGGATCATCTCCATGCGTTCCCCGACGCTGAACAGGGCGTTTTTCCCCGCATTGGTGGTTACGGCGACGATCAGGGTGTCAAAAACTTCCAGGCCGCGCTTGATGATATCCAGATGCCCATTGGTGATGGGATCGAAGGATCCGGGATAGACGGCGATTTTTTTATTCATTGTTCAAGAACCTCGGTTTCCGACTGAAGATAGAGATGAATGGAGGTTTTGCCGTAGTTGCGCAACAGGGTCCGCGATAACCCGCCAACGTTTTCCGGAAGCTCATCCGATTTCGCGGTTTCCACACATATCATCCCGTCCTGACTGAGAAATTCATCTGCGGCAAGACGTTCCAGCAGGAGCATTCCCAGCCCTTTGCCGTAAGGCGGATCGAGAAAGATCAGATCGAAGGGCGCTGTTTTTCGCAGGCGATCCAACGCCGACAGGGCCGGAGTTCGCAGGAAGGTCGACCGTTCGCTGAAACCGCAGGCGGCAAGGTTGTTCGGAATGATGGAGGCGGACTGGGCTCCCTCGTCAATCAGCCAGGCATGGGCGGCTCCGCGACTCAAGGCCTCGATGGCCATGGCGCCGGTTCCGGAACAGAGATCGAGGACCTTTTTTCCGGCAAAACCGCCCAGGCGGCTGAACAGCATGCTGAAGACGGCGCCCCGCACCCTGTCCGGGGTGGGCCGAATGGCTGATCCGGAAAAAGCGACCAGACGTTTACCCCTGGCGGTCCCACCGATAACTCGCACTGATCCTATCCTTTAGGCTAAATCTTCAGCCTTGAAATATGGCCCATAATTCCGGTAAGTTTTTGAAAAAATTAGCATGTTGTTCCATAAGCGTCAAGTTTTTCGGCGCGGCGCCGGAGCCTGGGGCAAGCAACCTGAAGCTTGACAGGTTCCGATGAAGATCGTTAAATAAATCCTTTCCTCTGTTCCCCTTGGAGTCTTGTCATGGAACGTCCCGATCTTGCCCCCTATGCGTCCCGCAGTTCGCAAAGTCGCGGGCGCCGTTTTCCCGAACCCTTCAAGGATGATCGGCCGGTTTTTGAAAGAGATCGTGATCGGATCATTCACTGTGCCGCCTTTCGTCGTCTGGAATACAAAACCCAGGTGTTTGTCAATCACGAGGGGGATTACTATCGTACCCGCCTGACCCATTCCCTGGAAGTGGCGCAAATCGCCCGTGGCATTGCCCGGAAACTCCATCTCAATGAAGATCTGACCGAAGCCCTGTCCCTGGCCCATGACCTCGGACATACCCCCTTCGGCCATAGCGGGGAACATGTTTTGAACCAGCGCATGGGGGAACACGGTGGTTTCGAGCACAATCAGCCGGGAGGGCATCATCAAGCATTCCTCGACCTATGACCGGGCTCCCGACCGGGCCGTGGCGGAATATGATCCGGACAGGTCGCCATCACTGGAGGCTCAGATCATCGATCTGGCCGATGAGATCGCCTATAACAACCATGATATCGATGATGGGCTCAAGGCCGGTTATATTCGGCTCAATGATCTTGATGAAATTCCCTTGTGGGGAGAAACCTATGCCAGGGTGCAGAAGAAATTTTCGCAAATCGACCGGAATCGGCAAATTTATCAGACCATCAGTCATCTGATCGGCACCCTGATCGATGATCTGGTGCGCACCAGTTCGCAAATGCTGCTGGATAACGGTATCCGAACAGCGGAGGAGGTACGCGCGCATACCACCAATCTGGTTAATTTCAGCAGCACCATGCGCAAGCGTAACAATGAACTTAAACACTTCCTGTACCATAAACTCTACCGGCATTACAAAGTTGAACGCATGCGGGTCAAGGCCGAGCATTTTTTACAGGCACTTTTTGACAGTTTTCAACGGACCCCTTCTTTGTTGCCGGACGATTGTCAGACAAAAATCGCCATTTATGGAAAGGAACGGACGATTTGCGATTATATCGCCGGCATGACGGATCGGTACGCCATGGATGAATACAAGCGTTTGTTTGATCCTTACGAGCGGGTTTGAGGGTATTTTGGCGTTGTTATTGCTTGATTAAAACGCGGATTTCGGGTGAAAGGAAATATCAGCTGATTTCAAAGGCTTCTAAATGGAAAAAGTCGATGCATGGAACGTTATTCATGCGAATGACGTAATTTAATTCGGTTATATGACCAAAATCTGGATTCTTTTTTGCCGGGCAAATTAAAAAGAGGAAGGTTAATGGAAAAGATTTTTGGTGAAATACGAT
>JARRKW010000167.1:0-4941 GCA_037387645.1 Desulfuromonadaceae bacterium | reverse complement strand
CAGTCGGAGGTCTTGCAGGCTCCAACACCGGCGGTCGAGTACTGAGCCCCGCCATGAACCTCGGATTTGAAATAGGTGTCGCATTTCGGTTCCCGGGGCGGATCCCCGATGGTAATTGCCAGGGCATGGCAGATTTTTCCAGCATTGTAGGCACATTCGGAGGCCGTGCAGTTCGTCACCTTAGTCATTTCCAGGGCCATTATCAAACTCCTTTCTTCCGGGACGGAAACCTCGGATAAGAATGAAACTAACACGAAGCTCCCGGCTGTCAAGGTGCAGCAGGGCAAAACATCCCCTGTTGCAGAATTTTTTCCACAAGAAAGGCATGTCACATTAGCATTGACTCGCTGCGTGATTTGGGTTTATTTATTATTAATCTTTTGTTTTTGGGTGTTGATTTGGGGGGAGGGACAGCGGGCAATGACACATTGTCGCCGATATTGATAAACCATCTGGCCTGAGAAGGGTTGGGTGGTTTTTTATGTTTTGGGGTTGGAAACTGATCATCCAGCTGGGAATGGTTTCCAGTTAAGTATGGTGTCCCCCGAATTCGCCTTGTCCCCCGAATTCGCCTGCGCCCAAAGGCCGCGCCATGACAGGCAGTTTGGAGCGTTGATCCCTATTGTACGACCTTTCTGATTAATGGCGAAATGAATTAATAATGTGCAAGAAAAGACGCCCATACGCAAAAGCTGCCACAATAAAAATTATAATTACTACTACTGTCAATCGTTGAATTGATTTTTTATCACTGTATTTTCCAAAAATTAATTCTTTATTTTCTTTTACCGGATTTCTTATTGATATGTTTATTTTTGTATTATTGCATTTATCATTCTCGACTTCATTAGCAATTTCCGTTGGGAAATCTAAGATGACCCTATTAATTTGTTCTATCGCGTCTGAAATAATTTCAGATTTTGAATATAAAGAACATGTTTTTTGATATTTAATAACCTTTAAATAACCATCTTCTGCACGAATTAAATCAAATTCCTTCAACAACTTAGTAATTATTTGTTTGACACTATCCTTATGGAAAAATTTCCGCGCCCAATCCTCTGTGCCCACTTTAATGTAGAAATTGGAGTCAAAAGCGGCATCACCAACCTGATGGTCTGGCATAAACAAGAGATGTTCGGCGACCCAGTCCAGATGATCAGATTTCCTTACACCGAATGATGAATGCGCATAAGGAATTTTTGTTTTCATTTCAAAATAAGGTGGGCTACCCACTTTACTGCCCACTGATTGAGAAGAGTAATTATAAATTAGATACTCTCTTTCATTCCTTATGACTTTTATTTCGCCGCTATCATAAGCACCACCAAGTTGGGACGCTAATTTTTTTAATATTTGATCTGAAGTAAGCCCAAAATCTGCATCAAACAATTCTAGCCTGCCAAGCTTATCTTCTAATTTTTCAAGCATTTCATCCTCTTGTTTTGGCAGCTAACGAGCCTGTAGGAAAAACCCGCAGGCGTGCTGAAAAGTGACGGAAAAAACCAGGGACACTTCCCGGTTTTTTCCGAGGCCGGACTGGTTTGTTCGGTTTTACCGGTTGATTCAATTGGATTGCTAGTTTGTCCATGAAACTCTCCGAACCAAACGGCCGTCCGGTGGCTATGATGCATGCGATTCTCGGCATGAGAGAATTTTACGTTGAAAGAAGGGGATGGTAACTGAGATACGGGGAGAGTCCCTGGTTTTCCTCACAAATTAAGTAAGGTTTCCCCGAATTTCCCCGGACTTGCGCATGCGGTGAGAAGGGTTAGGCCAAAACTACCCGGTTTCTCCCCCGATTCTTGGCGGTATATAAGGCCGCATCCGCGGCCTCTACCACTTGTTGAATCGTGTTGCCCTGTTCGGGAAATAACGCCACCCCGATGGAAACCGTAATCTCCAGCATCTCATCTTGCCACGGTATCGTGAGCTCCTGCTGAATCAGTAACCTCAGGGTTTCGGCCCGGGCCCTGGTTGCCTCCCTCTCAGCATAAGGCAGGATGACCAGGAATTCTTCGCCTCCATAGCGGCAGGCCGTGTCTTCTTTCCTGAACTCACGCAGCAACAGCGCCCCAAGCCGCCTAAGCACCTCGTCTCCGGCCTCGTGGCCGTAAGTGTCGTTCACTCGCTTAAAATGATCCACATCCAAAACTATGAAGCCTATACTAATACCGTGCCTGGCTGCCCGGTGCTGTTCACGTAGAAAAAGCTCTTCCGCATACCGTCGATTGTGCAATCCCGTCAGAACGTCCCTTATGGACTGTTCATGAAGCGTATGCTGGAGTTTCAGGTTGGCAAGCGATAGTCCCGCATGTTCCGCCACCGTCTCGGCCAGGCGCCTTACTCCCTCGTCTATTTCTTGCCTCGGCGATTGAGGATCTATGTTTTGGGGCCTGACATGCAGTACGCCCATTATCTCACCCTGGGCTATCATCGGAACACAGAGGTAGGGAGACACCTTCTCCTGGGTTTCTTCGATGTGCCGACAGACTTGATGCAGATTACTGTCGTTCATGACGTAGGTCTTGCCGCGTCTGAAACTCCAACAGTCGCTCAGCTCATGAAATCCTCCCGCATCTGTTACTATACCCCCGTTCCAACGGACCGAGGACTCCAGAACTTTACCGTGCTCGTCACACATCAGCAGGTTCCCCGTACTGTCAGGAAAAAGTGATTTCATGGACTTAGCTATTACGACATATATTTCGCCATGCGTTCTGCAGGCCTGGAGCATATCGCCCATGGAGTTAATGGTTTCGATCTCCTGATTCCGCTGTTCGAGTTTCCCTACCCAGCCGGAAAGCTCCGAGGTGCGCTCATCGACGCGTGCCTCGAGATTCTTGATCTGATCGCTGAGCTGATCGACCATGTTATTGAATGCGTCTGCCAGGGTCCCGATTTCATCTTTTCGATTAAAATTGGCGGTGGTGGTCAGATCTCCTAGGCTGATACGGTTGGCCAGGAAAGCCAATCGTTTGATTGGGGAAGTAAAGGCCCGCACGAAAAAGTAGCCCCCCGTAATGGATAGAATAAGTGCCACGATCGATACCAGTACGATCCTGTTCGTCAGGGCATTGGCGCTGCGCTTAAGATCGTCTGTGTATACCGATGAGCAGATATACCAGTCAGTGTCCTCAATGTGCCGTATCCAGGAGATCTTATCATAAACGTAATTCCCGGGGTCTGAGGGCTTGTCCCATTTGTAGTCGAGCTTCTTTTCCTTAGTCGTGGCCACGGCCATCAACTCGCGGGCTATCGACTTCTGGGTAATCGGGTCGAGCAGGTTGCTGAAATTTGTGCCTTCAATATTGGCGTTTGGATGGATGATCATATTCATGTCGGAATCGAATAGGTACAAATATCCTTCGCCGGCGATCTTTATCGTATGCAGATGGTTCCTGAGTTCTAAGATCAGTTCATTTTTCCGCTTCTGGTAGGCATCCGTAATGTCATCAATATAAACGCCAGTACCCAATACCCACTTCCACTCCGGCATATTGCGGTAATAGGTGAGCTTTTCGACCGGCTCCTTGCTGCCGAGCCGGCGCCACCAATAGGAGTAGTACCCTTCGCTCTTGGTCAGTGCCCCCTCCACCATGGGTGGAACAATGAGATCGCCGTTAACGTCTTTGACCGAGGAAAAATCACTGTTATTGAGCTTGGGGTCGGGATGAGAGATGAGCCGTGAGCTGTAATCAGAAACCCATATGTAATCATTGTTGCCATACTTCAGGGTCCGTATCCGTTCAAGCACATTGTGCTGGCCAGCCTCCAGGCTTATCTGCTTGCTTGCAATATCCCGCTGCACTTCTCTTATGTAGGACTCCACCACGTTGATGATATTTTTCAGCTCGCGTTTATGTCCCTTCGTCGCGGAGTCGCGCCACGATTCAAGATCGGTGTGGCTTTGCTCAATCAGGAGAAACATGTTGTCCAACACCGTCTGCCCGGCCCTTTCCTCCATCTCGAAGGCCATACTGTTGATCATGGGTACAGTAAAGATATAGAATATCACGGCCATAATAATGACCCCGAACACTATGGTCGAAAAGGTTTTCAAGAAAAGGCTTGAACGAAACAATTGTCATGTCTCCGCTGCATGGAAGAACAAAAGGAACAAAAGGGAAAGAACAAAAGGGGGCAAGCTTGACAATCGGAGATTCTTTATAGGAATCCAAAAAATCAAACCGGAGAGCAAATTATCCTAAGTCCCTCTGCTTCCAACATTAGCGATTCAAATTAGGCATTTTCCCCAAACAAAAAAACCGCCGAATCGGTCAACGCCGAAACAGACGGTTTATATGGATTCTGGGATTCCCTTGTAAAATATTCATTGCCACCCTCCTGCTTACCAGCAACCCAAAACAAAAATTAATGCAGGCAGGTTAACCCATTTTCCTCAAAATGTAAATGTTTGGGAGGAGGGGGAGAAACTTCAGGCTGAAAGAAGAGCAGGTTGAGGTTGAGGGTTTTAAAATAAGGAGCAGCCTTACGACGAAATGGCCGCATGACCCCGAGCAGTGGATTCTTTTGCAATAAAATTGGCAAAAGGGATGCGCTGCCACGAAGTGATAACGGTTTCAGTTTTGTTTTCATAGCTGAAGCCCCCGTGGGAGCGGCTTTAGTGGTGATGGATTGCATCTATTCGGCAAAAGTTTCATTGCCGAGAGAATCCGGGGTTGCGTCCCCGGACGACGCCTTACTCTCTTTGCTCGACCCAAAGAGAGTAAGCAGAGAAAGGGCGCCCCGCACCTTGCCCTGCGGGTACCCTGCGCCCAGCAGAGGTTTTGCGGGAGGGCGAAAACTCGCTCCGCTCAGACATCCGCCCTCCTGTTTCGCCAAACCTCCACTGGGCTCCGGCTGCGGTGCAAGGGGGAACGGCAGGTTTCAATAGTTCTGTAGGATGCGGTGAGGAACGAACCGCATCGAGGTTGAGGT
>JARRKW010000166.1:0-4881 GCA_037387645.1 Desulfuromonadaceae bacterium | reverse complement strand
CGGCGGCGAGATCGGTACTGGTAATGGGATTCCCATCGGTATCCAGGGGATACGCCTTGACCAGATCCCAATGTTTGACCTCCACCCAATTGACGCCGCCGTCAATGGACAGGGACTAGGCAATACTGGAGGCGCCGGCACCGGGCATGGAATCGGTAACGGCCAGGGTTACCGCCGTGAAATAGGCGTCCGCCTCCACCGGCGTAATCGCTTCGGTCAACAGCAACTGGGCACTGCCGCCGGTTTTCCGTTCGATCTGGAAAATCATGTCGTTGTGGTCGGTGTCGCCGCCGCCACCCAGGTCCTCCCAGCCCAGCACCCATTCATTGGGCTTGTCCGCCGGGGTGCCGACGATGACGTGATCGAACTTTTCCCCCCGCACGATATGCAGGGTTTGCGTATCGCTGGCGGTAAAGGTCAGATCGAACAAACTGCTGAGACGGTTGAGGGCCGTGGCTCCCATCCAGTTGCTGTCAACGGAACAGGAACCTTCGCTGCCAAGGGCCGAACCGAGGTGATAAGTCTTGGTAAAATCATCGCCGGGACAGGAACCGTTCCAGGTATCCGAGTTCCAGTCCTTCTTGGTGTAAAAAGTGGGCGGATTCACCGTCGACTCATAACCGGCGGTAAGGGTAAAAACGATTTCGGTGCCGGCGGCGAAATGTCCCAGGGAAACCCGGTTGTCGAGAGCGTTGACCAAACCGTCGCCGTTATTGTCGGTAATACTTCCCCCATCATCCAAAAAACCCCGGTCGAGGACGCCGTCGTTATTGTTATCATTGATGTTGTTATAGATGGGTCGGGGAGTGGCCGTGGCCGGATCCTCGGTGCCGTACAGCCAACCGAGGTCATTGCTGTCATAGCCGGCACCCTCGTAGAGAAAGGTGACCGAAACTTCCTGCTCGAAAGGGATGATGATATTGTTGGGATCCAGGGCCGCGTTCCCGGTGTCGAGCTTAAGGGTATTGCCGCCCACCACGGAAACACCGGTCAGGGCAAAATCCGCGGCATCAAACCCCGAGGTATAGTCCAGGCTGACGGAAGAGCCGCAACCGGGTATCACACCGGCGCTGGCGGGATCATTAAAGGTCACACCGATGTCTTTGTCGCTGTCCAGGATAAGGGTCACCGTATTCGACGAGGAGGAAACGCCACTCCAACCGCCAAATTCCATATCGACGTCGGCTGTGGCCGTCAGGGTAACCGAATTTGAAATAGCGGTATCGAACGTAAAAATTCCGCTTTCGGTGGTGTCATAGTCCGTCGAACCTGCCAAGGCGACACTGCCGGTACCACTGCCATGAAAATCGAGTCTGACCTCCCGGATTGTCGAAAGGTCAAAGGTCGCGGTGACCGCATGATCGCTACTGCCAACGGCCAGGGTAGCAACCTCGCCGGTCGCTTCATCCACCCCCTCCCAGGAAACGAAGGAAGCGTCGGGACCGGGCGATGCGGTCAGAGTGACGATGGCGCCATCGCCGAAGGAGCAGGTCTCACCACTATTTTGAATCTGGCAGATGCTGCTGTCTTCAATCAGGGTTACGCTGCCGCTACCCTCAATGGTTACCGTAACCGTATTCTGAGCGACAAAGGTGACGGAAACATTTTGACTGCTGCCATCCATATCGATTTCAGTTTCGGCACTGGAAGGATCCGTGATCTGGGGATTCGAATTCCATGCGGAAAACACGTAACCAGGAGCCGGGACGGCTTTGATGGAAATCTGGGCATTCTTATTGACCGAAATGGAACTGCCTTCACTGACCTGGGAACTACCGAAATAAACCGTCCCCTGGCCGGAAACGGAAATCAATCTTAGGCTGCGATTGGAAGCCCCCATAGCGGCGGATGAAACAACCAGCAACAGAAAAACACCCATCATGATGGAATTCAGTATGTTCTTAAGCATGCAACCCTCCTTGTGTCAAATTTTGTCACCATCTTCATATTGTGTGTTTTTTGTCACTAATAACTGCCCCCTATCTGAGCACCGTAAGAGGAGACATCCACGGCATTGACATCGTTGTTGCTATAATTTTTCCCGGCACCGCCCCCTTCCTGAGCACCGTAACCGTTGAGGGCGTCCCCACTGGTCGTCGCACCTTTGAGCATGATTTCGATACTGGCGCTGCCACCACCGGAAACCCGGGCGTCGGCGCGTAGAAAGATGACCCCGTCGGTATCGTCGCGATGTTCATTGCCGGCGGTGCCGCCGTCGTCGTTATCCCAAACGGTGACATTGTAGAGACAGTTGCTGTTCAGGTTGCCGTCGGTGATCCAGCGAGCACCGGTCAGATAGGTACTGCCGGTGGCATCGTCACTGGAATTAAAGGTTTCGTCGGGACCTTCCAGAGCGAAGTCCCAGTCGGGATCGATACCGGCGGCGAATTTGGCCTGGTTTTTCTGCAGAAAGATACTTTTGAAATTTCTTCGAAGATGCTCGATACCGCCTTCAGCGGCATAAAAGGCTTCCGAACGTCCTCGCTCGGTGCTTGAAATCATGGTTTCGAGCGTCGCGGTATTGGTCGCGGCCAGGCCGATAATGGTCAGCAGCGTCAAAACCACCATGGCGACAATAAGCGCAGCCCCCTTCTGGTTTCCTAAAATCCTCATTCCCATCCCCCTCAAATTAAAGGCCAAAATTGCGAATCTTGACCGTAACCGTCAATAACCGCCGACGATACCCGTCAACCGGTCCGGCGCCATGATCCTCCAGGGCCATGCGTTGGCCGATGCTATAGCCATTCTGGTTTCGGTACTGATGTCCGCTGCGGCCGAGGACATTAATAGTCACCATACGCACATCAGGTATCTCGGCGTCGGTCAGGTCATGGTTATTGACCGTCGTGCCGTCCGCCATTTCAAAAGAGCATTGAAAATCCTCGATATTTTCGGCAATAAGCTCACCGCCGCTGCCACTGTCCCGATACAGTCCCATGGTTCCGAAAGCATCCTCATCCACATAGTAAACCGCCCGATGCATGCCGCTGGGACTGAAGAAACGGATACTGCTGCCGGGGGCAAAGGTGTTGAGCTGTTTATTTTGCACCAGGGCTCCACTGCTTTCTCCCAAGAAGGTCTTGAGATCCTCGGCTCCGGGAATATTGCTATAGGGAACATTGTCTCCGTTGCCTAGGTTGTCGGCACTGCCGCCACCGTTGTTGCTTACATGGGTGGCAACCAAAATGGCGCTTCTGCTTTTGTCGGGACTGGTGACCAAAAACGGCATATTGGGATTGGGCGGGGTGTAGACGAAGCCGTTACAGGAACAGGGTTCGGTCAACCAGGCATTATAGGGGGCATTGTCCAGTTCCTCCTCGAATTCCGCCGTCGCTGCCGAGGGTGGCATGGTTCCGGCCAGGGTCAAGGTCGGCAAATCGCTGCAAAGAATGGTTGCCGGAGCGGTCAGGGGACCACAGGCCTTATGGTCGGGTGTGTCGTAGACGATGGTCAGTCGATCGGTTCCCGTCGCCCCGTGACCGTTCTCGAACGCCAGGGGTAAAACCAGCTTATTGTTGGGACCGGATAGGTTCATGGCGCCCGAACCGGCCATGCGGATGTCCCGCTCGAGATACATCTTCGCGGTGCGCACATTCTGCTGCATGGCGGCCACGTCTTCCTGGACATTGTAGACTTGCTGGCTTTTGCTGAAAACTTGCAGAATGGCGCTGAGCACCACACTTGAAATCGCCAGTACAATCAGCAGCTCAAGCAACGTAAAGCCCTTATTTCCCTTCAGAAAAACCCCCTCCATTTTCAACCTCCATTGGCAACAATGGTACGCAAAACAACCTGATGGGATCGCTTCGTGTTCCATTTGACGGTGACGGTAACCCGCTTCAGATCGATCATCGGGGTATCCACCTCTATCAGGGTTTCCCGGGTAAAGATGGATCCGCCGACGTTATTTTCGACATACGGATTCGAAGCGAAGACGATGTCGTCATAGGCCATATTGCGAATGGTCTCAAGCTGGTCTTCCGCCAGAGTGGTCGCCTGGGAGATGGTGTTGCCGTGGGTATTGCCCTGAATAGCCGTGGCTTGCAGTCCGGCAACGGCCAGTAAACCGATGGCCAGGATGGTAACGGCCACCAACAGCTCGATTAGGGAAAATCCTTTTGAGTTCAGCTTGTTCATGTTGCCCCTCCAGTAAATTTGCCGGTTTGCGCAAAAATGAACCGGTTAGGTCACACCGCTCTCCCGGTTAACATCACCACGACAGACAAAACCCTCTGCAAGCGGGAACTAGTTTGACCAGCCCGAGCCGAAACGATGCGATCGCTGGTGTAAGTGACACCATCAGCAACGGCATAACCGTTCAATTCCCCTTGATGGCTGCCAAAAGAGATGGAGTGAGACAGATTGACCGAGCGCATAATGGTTTCGTCGCCATCGGTCCAATCAATGGGATCGGCGGGATCTTCCGGACCATAAGGTTCGCCGGAATCATCTAATACGAGGTAATTCTGTGTCCCCGGGTTAAATTGCAGCGCCCAGGGTCGTCCGTCGCGGATCGCCCGGGTTCGGGCAAAATTCATGTGGCCGGTCAGGTCTGCGGCCGCGCTTTTGAGTCGCCCGTTGTCACCATGATCCCCCAGATAAAAGTAGGCGGTTCCAAGCATGATCGACATCATGGCAATGACAATGATGACTTCGAGCAGGGTAAAACCATGTGGTTTTCGCGTTTTCATTATATGATGCGTCCTCCTGTCAACCGCCGGCCGACATTGCCGCCGGAAATAACAACAACCATCCCCGGGTGGGGTCCGGTTATAGCCATAAAACTGACGCCCGCAGCGCGTTGGGCGCTTTTAATGCATTCTCCATGCCGCGAAAACTCTTTGATTTCGCAATATTATACATTTCTAATCATAAAACACG
>JARRKW010000165.1:0-4400 GCA_037387645.1 Desulfuromonadaceae bacterium | reverse complement strand
CAGTCCTGATGGTCACAGATGTTGTAGATGTAATATTTGCGCTTCTGGCCGTCCTTGACCCCCTCAACCACCACACCGATACAGGTTTTGCCGGTGGTTTTGGGTCCTAAAGAGGCCGGGTCGGGCAGCAGCGCCTTGAGGAACTGCAGGGGAATGATCTGCTGACCCTGAAATTTAATCGGCTCGATGCCGGTCATGCCCACATTCTGCAGCACTTCCAGGTGCTTCAGATAATTGTCGGAAAAACTCATCCAGAAACGGGCCCGTTTGAGGCCGGGAACGAATTTGGCCAGGGACTCCAACTCTTCGTGGTACATGAGGTAGATGTTGAGGTTACCGAGATTTTCCGGCATCTCGAACTCCTGCTTCACCGACAGCGGCTCGGTTTCGACCCACTGCCCCTCTTCCCAGTAGCGTCCCTTGGCGGTAACTTCGCGGATGTTGATTTCCGGGTTAAAATTGGTGGCAAAGGGCATGCCGTGACTGCCGGCATTACAATCGATGATATCGAGGGTGTGGATCTCATCAAAATAATGCTTGAGGGCGTACATGGTCATGACACTGGTCACCCCGGGATCGAAACCGCTGCCGAGCAGCGCCATGATCCCCTTGTCCTTGAAGCGGTCCTGATAGGCCCATTGCCAGCTGTATTCGAATTTGGCCGTGTCCCGCGGCTCATAATTGGCGGTATCCAGATAATTGACCCCGGTCACCAGACAGGCATCCATGATCGACAGATCCTGATAGGGCAGCGCCAGATTGACCACCAGATCCGGTTGGAAATCGTTGATCAGGGCCACCAGTTCAGGAACGTTGTCGGCATCGACTCGGGCAGTGCGAATCGGCCGCGGCAACAGGGCGGCAATCTGATCGCATTTGGACTTGGTCCGGCTGGCCAGACAGATTTCACTAAACAGTTCGGGCATCATGGCGCACTTCCAGGTCGTCACCTGGCTGACGCCACCGGCACCGATAATCAGCACTTTTCCCATGGCTTATTCTCCCTCGGTTAAAAATCGCGCCAATATAATCAATTCCCCAACGAAGTGCAAGAATTCACGCATGGGAAAAACCCCGTAAACAACTTTTTCTGAAAGCATAACAGAAATGCCCGCTTTAGCTGCCGTCTGCTCCAGCTACAAGGCTATTCAACCGATTCGTTCTCCCCCTTCCAGAACAAAGGAGAAAACAGATAAATCACAGCGGCAACGTAACTGATCGTCAGGGGCACATCATAATGATCCCGCCGCACGCCCTGGGCCAGCAGAAACAGAAATACCGCCAGCGACAGTACCCGCACGATTTTGGGGATTTTCGGCAGCAGGGTACGACCGAAATGGGCATAGGGAACCCGTGAAATCATCAACAGCGAGGTCACGATAACAATCAGGCCATTGATCAGCTGACTGCTGATCAGCACACAGGTGGTGCCGGCCAGCAGCGCCCCGGCGGGGGAAGGCATACCGGAGAAAGTGCCAACCCCTCCGACAACCCCTTCCCGCCGTTTTTCCAGCACGAAACGCACCAGGCGATAGGCAACGGCCACGAAATAGAACCCACCGATGAGAATACCGAGCCAGAGGGGCGAAAAGGCCGTAGCCACGATAAAACCGACCGTCAGACCGAAACTGGTGCCATCGGCCACATCATCGAAAATTTCGCCACGGGGGGTGGAACCCCAACGCTCCGCGGCCCGCCCGTCGAACAGGTCGAGGAACTGTCCCAGAAAAACCAGACCCAGGGCATAGACCGGTGGATAACCGGCCAGCACCACCCAGCAGCCGGTCAGGCCGCACACCAGATTCATAATGCTCAGAATATTGGCGTACCAGTAGTTGGGAATAAGCTTGAATACGGTGGAACAGAAGGCCAGACTGGCGCAGATGACCAACAGGGGGTTGATGGTGCGACAGAGCAGCGGCAGCGGTCCATAGATCCAGGCCAGACCGACGACAATGAGCAGCACCACCACCAGAAAGGTTTTGGCCTTGCCGAACAGATTGGCCGCCTTGACCTTGATGAAGGAACGGGACAGCTGACCGATGATATCAAACAGCAGAAACAGCCCCACCCACCAGGGATTCAGCCAACCGTTCCAGGCCAGGTAAAGCAGCATGGGCGAATACATGAGCTTGTCCGAAAAAGGGTCAATGGTCGCCCCCTCCTCGGTATTGAGATCACACTTCCGGGCGATCTCCCCGTCGGTGATATCGGTGATCATCCAGAAGGTGAAAAACAGAAAGCAAAGCCTGGGAAAATCGAGATAGAGCAGCATCACGGACAGAAACCCCATGGGATAACGGGCCCGGCTGATGGAATTGGGGTGCAGCCAACGATGGCGGCGTACCCAGTCAACCTGTTGGGGGGTACGCAGAAAATAACTGACGGCAAACCGCTCGGCTACCAGCATGACCAGCACCGGCAAACCGAGCTCCAGAAAAATGGCTGTAAAAGTATTCATAAACTCCCTGTCGATTTCAATCCCGTAAGGGGCAAATATATTCCGCCGACGACGGCGGAGACCAAAAACCCATCATCTCACTGTTCATCCCAACGCCACATCCAGTAGCATCATGACCGAAAAACCGACCAGGGTCGTCATGGTGACCAGGTCGATATGAGCTTCTTCCCGCTGGGATTCGGGAATCAGTTCCTCAACCACGACAAAGATCATGGCGCCGGCGGCAAAACAGAGGGCATAGGGCAATAAACTCTGCATCTGCAATACAAACAGAGCCCCCAGCACACCGGCCACCGGCTCCACCATGCCCGAGAACTGTCCCAGCAAAAAACTTTTACCCAGCCCCATACCCTCCCGACGCAGGGGCATGGATACCGCCGCGCCCTCGGGAAAATTCTGCAGGCCGATACCGATGGCCAAGGCCACCGCGCCACCGATGGTGGCCGAGGGCAGACCGGCGGCCGCCGCGCCGAAGGCCACGCCGACCGCCAGCCCTTCAGGAATGTTATGCAGGGTGATGGCCAGCACCAGCAGGGTGCTGCGTTGCCAGGAGGTTTTCACCCCTTCCCGGCTGCTTGCCGGCATGCCCGGGTGCACATGGGGAAGAAATTTATCGGTAATCCGCATGAAAATTCCACCCGCCATGAACCCGACGACGGCGGTCAGCCAGGGGGTCATGTCCATCTGCCGCGCCATTTCGATACCGGGAGCCAACAACGACCAGAAGCTGGCCGCAATCATCACCCCGGCGGCAAATCCCAACATGGCGTCGAAAATTTTCCGCTTGATGCGGCGGCAGAAAAAAACCAGGGAAGCGCCGGCCGCGGTCACGCCCCAGGTGAACAGGGTCGCCAGAAAAGCCTGGCCGACCGGATTGAATTGCTGAATGAAATCGATCATGCCGCCCATTCCCTCCGACCGCAACGGAATTCAAGACTCGCTCAGGTCAACCGCTCCCCAGCGCCTTCACTGCCGCACCAGCATCACTCCGATCAGGAGGAACAGGGCGCCGAGAAGACGGGGGAATCCGCAGGCATGGACGGGAACACCCAGCCAACCGAAATGATCGATGAGCATGGAAAGAAAAAGCTGACCGACCAGAGCGGCCATCAGTACATTGGCGACGCCGATGTGGGGGACCAGCATCAGAATCGAGGTCACGTAAACGGCCCCCAGCATGCCACCGCACAGCAGATACCAGGGAACCTGATGCACCAGCCCGGACCCGGGAAAACCGATGCCCGTCAGCAGCACAAATCCGACCAGAAAACCGGTACCGACGCTGAAAGAGATAAGGGCCGCCTGCAGCGGATGCTGCAAAACCTGGCCGAGTCGGGCATTGACGGCGCTCTGCACGGGCAACAGGGTGCCGATCAAAAAGGCCAGGCCGATATGGAATAGAGCTTTCATACAGTCCTCGCTGTCCCGGGCAACCGGCCGCGGGCGCCGCCCTCAGCCCGGTTGAAGCATATCACGAAGGGCTTGCGGATCCTTGAGCAGAAAACCCAGGCGATTGTCGTCGCTGGTGCGAATCACCAGAAAATCGCTGTCCTCGGACTTTCGGGCAACGCCGCGAAAAGAGGGTTCCAGGGTCACCTGCCGGATCCCGGCCAGGGGCACAACCAGAGACGGTCGCTTTTCCAGAAAATGCTGATAATACAGGTTCCGCTCGCCAATCACAACCGCACCGTTGTTGGGACCCCGGGGGCAACCGGAATCGGCGCCGCAATAGCGAGCTTCGATGCCTCCCAGACGCATGGCCCCGTCCTCGCTCAGAACCCATGTTTCCAGCACCCGAGCCGTTTTTTTCCGGCGCAGACGAACAAACAGCAACAGCGTCGCGACGGCCAGAAGAAAGCCCAGCAGCGACGACAACAGCCAGAGAAATAAATCGATCATAAAAACCCGCCTGAAACATTATCGAAACAATTCGGTTTTC
>JARRKW010000164.1:0-6207 GCA_037387645.1 Desulfuromonadaceae bacterium | reverse complement strand
ACAGGCGCGTCTCTGGCAGCAGGAGAGTCTGCCGGCGGTGCGCATGGCGGTCAATCTTTCCGGTTACCAGTTGCAGCACCGGGACTTTGTGCAGACGGTAGAGAAGGTTCTCGATCAGGTCGGCCTGCCCGGTGACCTGTTGGAGGTCGAGGTGACCGAGACCGTCATCATGCAGAACCCCGATTTCGTCGTGGCCCTACTCAATCAGCTGCGGGAACTGGGAATCCACATTTCCATCGACGATTTCGGCACCGGCTATTCTTCCCTGGCCCACCTCAAACGGTTTTCGGTCAATACCTTGAAGATCGACAAATCGTTCATTCGAGACGTGGAAAACAATGTTACCGATGCCGCCATCGCTTCCGCCATTATCGCCATGGGCAACAGCCTCAACCTGCGGGTCATTGCCGAAGGGGTCGAAACCGTCGGTCAACTCACCTTTCTGAAGAATCAGCGTTGTGACGAGATCCAGGGGTACCTGTTCAGTCATCCCCTGGAGCCTGAAGCCGCCGCCGAATTTCTGCGGCGGAACCATTCGGGCGCTGTCTCGCCTGAGCAGCTAAGCTGACCCGGCCGGCTCAGGAAGATTTTTGCCGCGACGGTAGCTGCGGGGCGACGGCCGGTGTTTGGCCCGATCTGATGATATGGGCTAAGCGCCTGCCGCGGGCGGTGGGACAAAAACCCGTTGTCCCAGTTCTTCATCCAGGCGCAACAGTCCGTTGCCGTCATTTCCGATCCGTTCAAATTTGCGCAGAATGTGGGAGAAGTACGCTTCCTCTTCCACCTGCTCGGTGACAAACCAATGCAGGAAGATCTGGGCGGCATGATTTTCTTCCCCCTTGGCCAGACTCATCAGCTTATTGATACTTTCCGTGACGAATTTTTCATGGGTCAGGCCGTGCCGAAAGGCCTCCTGGGGGGAGAGAAACTCATTCTTGGGGGCGTTGAAGGCGCGGAAATCCGTTCTCCCGGAGGCATCGGTGATGAAATTGAAGAATTTTTCACCGTGGGTCATTTCTTCCAGGGCCTGCACCCGCAGCCACGAGGCCACGCCGGGGAGGTCTTCCGACGCAAAATAGCCGGCCATGGCCATGTACAGATAGGCGGAAAAAAACTCATTTTTCATCTGTTCATTGAGGGCGTTCTGAAGTGTTTCGCTGAGCATGACGGTCTCCCTAAACTGGGGTTGGTTGCTGGGTAAGTGGTGTTGCAATACCGAACTTAATTGGTAAGCTATGATAACCTCTTATCACAATCACGGGTAAAGTCCAGCCCGGTTCGAGGGAGACGGCAATAAAAAAGCGGGCCCCGTTTCGGAGGCTTGCTTTTGATTTGAGTGGGAAAAGTGTTTTATTGCTTCAGGCCTTCGTCGAAGACGATTCTGCGCGGACTATCCAGGAGGGTGGTGTTCCCCGGGCTGCGTCGGTCGGGGCAGAGAGGATTTTCGGGACATCGGTTTATTTTGCCGAGGGGATGTGTTACATTTCCGCATCCGACCTTTTCCATGGGCGGATTTCATCAGCCCGAGATGAGGGAGACCGCTGCAACGTGATAATCAAGTCAACACTTTTTATAAAAAGCGCCAACCGCCCGTCCAATTACCCGGAGAGCGAACTGCCCGAGGTGGCCTTTGCCGGGCGCAGCAACGTGGGCAAAAGCACCCTGATCAACAGTCTGGTTAACCGCCGGGGGCTGGTGCGTACTTCCTCGACCCCCGGGCGTACCCAGCTGTTGAATTTTTTCAATATCAACGAGCAATTTGTTCTGGTCGATCTGCCCGGCTATGGTTTCGCCAAGGTGCCTCTGGCGATAAAAAAGGCCTGGGGTCCGATGTTGCGCACCTATCTGCAGCAGCGGGCGCAGTTGCGGGCCGTGGTCCTGCTGTTCGATATCCGGCGGGTGCCCCGGGAGGAGGATCTGCAACTGCTCGATTGGCTGGAAGAGTTTGCCATTCCCACCATCCCGGTCGTTACCAAGATCGATAAGGTCAGTCGCAGTCAACGGGCCGGGCAACTCCAGCCGATTCTGGAGGCGACCGGCCTTCCCCGGGATGCGTTCACCCTGTTCTCCGCGTTGAGCAAGGAAGGGCGGGAGGAAATTTGGGAACGCATTGAAGCGGCGCTGGAGGACGGCGCCGATTGATGTTTCGGCAAATCCATTGACGGTTGGCGGCGCCTCTGCTACATAGGAGTTGGTGGTTGCCGGATCCCCGGACGGTGGGGCGCAGGCTTGCGCCAGACGCAGCAGGGGGCGGTTTGTGGAGGAGCCTGCCGACGACATGAAGGAGAAGCCGGTTCGCATTTATCTGGTTCGCCACGGCCAGGTCGAGGGGTTTCAGCAAAAGCGTTACAACGGCCAGGGCGATGTGCCCCTGACGGCGTTGGGCC
The DNA here is from genome assembly GCA_037387645.1 of Desulfuromonadaceae bacterium. Taxonomy (GTDB): domain Bacteria; phylum Desulfobacterota; class Desulfuromonadia; order Desulfuromonadales; family Trichloromonadaceae; genus Trichloromonas. Next base: position 3,820 of record JARRKW010000164.1, on the reverse strand, counting down.
GCTCCCAGTACCAGGCGCTACGGGAACGCTTGGCGGATAAGCCGTTGCGGGCCGTCTACAGCAGTGATCTTGCCCGCTGCCTCAGCGGCGCCCGGTTGCTGGCGGAACCCCATGGCCTGACGCCCGTGGCCAGTGCCGGGCTGCGGGAGTTGCACATGGGGCAATGGCAGGGCTTGACCTGGGAAACCCTGCAGGAGCGTTATCCCCGGCAGTGGCAGGACCGGTTGCGGGATATTGTCAACTATCGGGTTCCCGGCGGTGAAAGCCTGCTGGATCTGGCCGCCAGGATCCGGCCGTTTGTGCAGCGGGTTCTGGCCGAGCGGGCGGGACAGGAACTATTGCTGGTGGCCCATGGTGCCGTCAATCGGGTGATTCTGCTCGATGCCATCGGTGCGCCGCTCAATCGTCTCTTTCATCTGGAACAGGACTACGGTTGTCTGAACATCATTGACTATTATGCCGACGGCACTGGAATGGTCAGATTGTTGAACGGTTGAGCCGGGTAATGGACCGTTGTCCGGGGACTATGCATGGGGTGTCCATGCCGGGAGCGGGGCTGTTTCCCGGGAAAGCCGCAGAGCTGTGTTGGTGCTCGGCGGGCGCTGTTCAGCGAAGAGAGCCGGTTGCCCGCCGTTATGCGCCAGTTTCGGCAAGGGGTTTCAGCTTCAACTTAGGGAAGGGATACCATGGATAAGATATATGTCATCGGCGCCGGGGTGGAAGGACAGGAAGGTTTCGGCCGACGTTCACTTGAGTTGATCGCCAAGGCCGACATCTTATTCGGCGGCGAACGCCAGCTCGAACTCTTTCCCGAGTTTTCCGGCGAAAAGGTGGTGGTCAACGGCAACCTGTCCGGCATGGTGGAGCGACTGAAAGGACGTAGGGGGCGGGCGGTGGTTCTGGCCTCCGGGGATCCCCTCTTCTTTGGCGTCGGTCGCCATCTGTTGCGCAACCTGGATAAAAATGAGCTGGAATTTATTCCCAATGTTGGTTCGGTACAGTATGCCTTCGCCAAAATAAAAGAACCCTGGGACGATACCGTTTTCGTTTCCGCCCCCGGTCGGGGACTCAAGGGGGCGGTGGATCGTATCGTGGCCAACGACAAGGCTGCTATTCTCACCGACGCCGTCAATACGCCGGCCGCCATAGCCGCCGAACTTATCGATCGTGGCCGGGATGGCTATACCGCTTATCTCTGTGAAAATCTCGGGAGCCCCGAGGAACGCATCCGCAATATCTGTTTGCAGCGACTGTTGAAGATCGAGGCGGCCCCCCTCAATGTGCTGATTTTGATCAAACAGTTTGAGGCGGCCGGGGACGGTTATGTGCCGACCCTCGGGATTCCCGACGAGGAATTTGTCAGCATTAAAAAACATATCACCCGGGAAGAGGTCCGGGTGGTGACCCTGGCCAAACTCAAGCTGCGGCACGACATGATCCTCTGGGATGTCGGCGCCGGCAGTGGTTCGGTCAGCATCGAGGCCGACCATCTGCTGCCCAACGGTCGTATTTTTGCCATGGAGCGGAACGAGCAATGTCTCGCTTTCATCAAGCAGAACCTCAACAAATTCAATACCCGTCATGTGACCCTGGTTGCCGGTGAGGCGCCCGACTGCTTTGAGGATCTGCCTGATCCGGACCGGGTCTTCATCGGCGGCTCGGGAGGGAATCTGTCCAAGATTCTCGAGGCGGTCGACAGTCGATTGCCGGCCGAGGGACGCATTGTCCTCAACGCCATCACCTTCGAAACCCTCATGGCCGCCACCGAGTTTTTTGAAAGTGCCGGTTACGCCGTCGAGGTGACGGTGGTCAACATATCCCGAACCCGGCCGTTGACCGAATACAAGATGTTCGAGGCCTATAATCCGGTTTATATCATTGTTGGACAAAAGCACTGACCTCATGGATAAACTGACCCTGCTCGAGAGACTTCGGGAAAACGAGGAGCTGGCGCGCAAATTTCATGAAGTTGAAATCAGCATTCTGTCGGTACTCAACTTCAGGGATTTCTTTGAACGGCTGCTGCTCGACATCAGCAGCATTTTTGAGATTCCCCTGGTCTGGTTCTCCCTGCTGGAGGAGACCGACGTCTCTCCCCTTATCCGTCAGTTCACCACCACCCAGGTATTGCGTGATCGCGTCAATTTGCTTGGCCGGGCAACCTTTCTGCGCCTGGTCGACTCGCAGGGGCGCTCCCGTTTGATTAACGAAGACCTTGAGACATACGCTCCCCTGTTTCCCCCCAATCGCAGCCAGAGCATCGGTTCCCTGGCGGTGGTGCCGGTAACTCTCGACGGCGAACTGGTCGGCAGTCTCAACCTGGCCGACCCCTCCAGCAGCCGTTATGCTCCCGGCCTGGACCGGGTGCTCATCGAGCGTCTGGCGCTGAAGGTTTCGCTCTGTCTGTCCAATGTGACCGCGCACGAGAAACTCAGCAGGGTGGCCCATTACGATCCCCTGACCAATCTGCTCAACCGGCGGGCCATGGAGGGGATCCTGCAGCGGGAGTTTGACCGTGCCCGTCGTTATGGGCGAGCCCTGTCGGTGGTTTTTGCCGATCTTGACGATTTCAAGATCGTCAATGACCATTACGGGCACGATTGCGGCGATCTGGCGTTGAAGCATCTCTCCGACCGTATGCTACGCCTGTGTCGCGCCTCGGATGTGGTCACTCGCTATGCCGGTGACGAGTTCGTTCTTATCCTGCCGGAAACAAGCAGGGAACGGGCCGCCCTGCTGATGCAGCGCATCGTTGCCGAGTTGGACCGCTCCCCGCTGGTTTTCGACGGCCGGAAGATTTTCGTTAAGGCCAGTTACGGCATCGCTTCCACCGAGGATGAGGCCCTGGCCGATACCACCCTGTTGCTCAAGGCCGCGGATCGGCAGCTCTATGAAGTCAAGGCCAGGCGGAAGACGGACCTGAACGCGTGAGTGCTGCGTTGCAAAATCCCTGGCCGGAAGGACGGGTGCCCCTGATGCTGGCGCCCATGCAGGGTTTGACCAATCGGGCCATGCGGGCTCTGTTCGCCGATTGGGTCAGTCCCGATCTGCTCTTTACCGAGTTTATGCGGGTTCACGCCGGCTCGGCCCGGCGCCGGTTGGCGCCTTCCGATCGTAAGGAGATTGCGGCCGCAGAGGGAGGGATCCCGCTGGTGGTGCAATTGATCGGGCACGGTTGCGAGGCCCTGGTGGCCGCGGCCATGGATGCCCAGGAGTCCGGTGCCCGGCATCTCAATCTGAACATGGGGTGCCCGTATGGCAGGATGTCCACCGGCCTGACCGGTGGCGGCATGTTGCGGCGCGCCGATCTTCTGGAAACCCTGATACCGGCCCTGAGAAAGGTCGTCACCGGCAGTTTCTCCATCAAATTGCGGGCCGGTTACGACGACCCGCGGCAGATTTTTTCCCTGTTGCCGCTGTTTGAGGAAGCCGGAGTCGATTTTTTGATTGTGCATCCGCGTACCGTGGTTCAGGAATACGGCGGGCGGGCTGATCATGCCCTTACCGCCGAAGTCGTGGCCGGCACCCGCTTGCCGGTGATCGCCAACGGCGATATCCGCAGCGCCGCGGATGGTCAGCGGGTGCTGCAACAGACCGGGGCCGCGGGATTGATGCTGGGTCGCGGCGCCATCGCCGACCCCCTGCTGTTCGAGCGGTTGCGGGGGCGGGTCAGTGCCGAACCTTCCCGGCAGGAGCGGGCTTTGATGCTGCGGCGGTTTCTGCAGGAACTGCTCGAACGTTACCGGCAGCTTTTTTGCGGCGATGCGCAAGTATTGGCCAAACTCAAGGCCGTGCTGACGCCCATGGATGATCCGGACTT
>JARRKW010000163.1:0-4431 GCA_037387645.1 Desulfuromonadaceae bacterium | reverse complement strand
GCGGCGGGATAGTAGAGAAAGGGGCGATCCAGCCGGTATTTCAAGCGAATGCGGTCCAGCTCCGCCGCATCATCCAGAACCCGGTAGCTGGCGGCGTTGTAGCCCAGATAGACCACATCGATCTTTTCCGGGGAAATGCCGTAGCGGTTCACCAGACAGTCCCTGGAGTAGCGGGAGATGGCCATGATGCGGGTGGCCCGCTCGGCCGAGGCCCGATAAAACTCCTTGCGCACCCTCATTTCATAGGCGGAAAAATATTCCGGGAAAAACTCGTGCTGCATATCGTGAAAGGTCAATACCGTCGGTATCCGGCCGTGCAGGGGGCTGAGAATGGAGAAGGGGTGATGGATCAGATCCGCCTCCACCTGTTCCATGACCGGTTTCAGGATATCGATGTTGCACAGGTTGCGGATGACGCCGCGGAAAAACCAGCCCGGCGAGGGTTTGGAATAGTTGCAGTGCTGAATCCGAAAGTTTTCCGACAGGGGGGAAAACTCCCCGGCATAGTGCCGATCGCACAGCAGGGCGTAGCGATTGTCCCGATCCAGCCGCTGCAGAAACGTCAGCAGGTTGCGGAAGTAGATTTCCAGCCCCCCGATCCGGCCGGGGAGAAAAAGGATGGCGTTCAGCGCTATCTTCATGGTTCGGCCGTAAACCTTTCCAGAGCCTCCAGATAGGCGGGATCGCCGCCGGGATACCAGTCGACATCCGGCAGCCGCCCCCCCATCTTGGCTTCAACAAGGCGCCAGAGCAGGCTGAAAAACCAGCGGGCGGGCCCCCGGATGCGGGCCATGCGCGCCAGATCGGCGGCCTCGGCAAAACACCCCGCCTTGCGAAACTGCGCCATGCGCCGCAGAATCTCCACCCCGGAAGCGTCGGCAAAGGCCGTCTGGATCCACTGTTGGGAACGGCCGTCCCGGCGGCGGGCGACAACCCGGCCGATGCCGGTATAGCTCGGATCGGCGTGAAACACCAGCATGCCGTGGTGGTGGGCGATGCCGAATCCCCGGGCCTGACAGCGGCGGGAGAAATCCACATCCTCTTCCTGGTAATAGGTCTTGTGTTCGTTCCACTGCACCGCCCGGGCCACGGCGGCCTTCATCACCCAGCCGCCGCCACCGGTCATATAGACGAAATCGTCCTCTTCCTCCGACCGCAGAATCCGGTGCCCGCGCGGCCCCCCCACGGTGGCGTGATCGAAATAACGGCTGCCGTCGGGAACCCGCACCTGCGAGGTCAGAATATCAAAGGGCCGGTCGTAGCGCCGAAACGCCTGGTACCAGTCCGGCGCCAGAATGACGTCGTCGTCCAGGATGACGATATGTTCATACCGGGCCTTGGCCACGCCCAGATTGCGCAGCACGCTCAGCCGTCCCGCTGCGGCGGCCTCTGCGGCGGGCACATAGATCAGACCCGGCTCCGCCGCATGCCGGCCGGAGACGATGATTTCGTAATCCGCGATCCCCTGTCCCCGAATGCTGGCCAGAACCGTCCGGAGGATCTCGGGCCGGCTGCCGCCGGTAATGATGCAGAAGGAAAAAGACATGGACGCCTACCGGATCCAGCAGCCTTGAAAATAGTTGGCCAGGGTTCGGGCCTCCCCGTTGTAGACAAAGTGCCGCGGAATCTGCAAGGGATCGGTGCCGCGCCGGACCAGGCCGGGAAACGCCGCCGCCGCCTTATGGAAACCCGCTTCCCGGCAGAGGCGGACCGAGGTCGGACTGTAATCGCTTTTCTTGCCGTAGGGATAGGAGAACAGGACCATCTCCCTTCCCAGCAGCGCTTCCAGTTGCTCCTTGCAGCCGAAAATCTCCCGCCGCTGCTCCGCCTCGCTCAGACCGGCCAGCCGGGGATGGCTGATGGTATGGGCGCCGATGGAAACCCAGGGACTGGCGGCCAAGGCCCTCAGTTCCGCTGCGGTCAACAGCCGATTGTCCACCCCGGTGGATTTGCGCTCCCCCGCCCAGACCCTGATCTGCTCCAGCCAACGGACGCGCTGCTCCGCGCCGGCCTGCAGCAACAGGGGATGCAGCTGTCGGAACAGGGCCAGGCGGTCAACGAAGGTGGCGGTGGGCCAGATCCGCTGCTGCGGGGTATCCTGCAGACGAAACTCGTTCGGGTAACCGGAGACATCCAGGGTCAGACGCTCCAGCTCATCCCACCAGAATTCACGATCATTGCCGACGGCCGCGGAACTGATGAAAAAGGTCGCCGGCACGCCGACTTCCTCGATAATGGGCAGGGCCACCTGCAGATTGTCGGCATAACCGTCGTCGAAGGTGACAGCCACGGCGGTCCGTTCGAGATCGGTCCAGTCGTCTTCAAAACGAACCAGTTGAAAGTTGTTTTTCAGGTAATTCAGCTGGTCCCGAAAATTTTCCGGGGTCACGGCCAGGGCGTTGATGTCCGACGGCACCCGGGCCACCCGATGGTAGCAGAGCACCACCACAACCTTGCCGGCTATTTTCCGGGCCAGGTTGCCGATATTTCTGGCCCGGGCCCAGCCCAGGCGCAGGCCATCCAGGCCGACTCGACGCATCATCCGGCCTTTCGGGCGACAACGGTGATAATCAACGGGTAATCGGCATCGACCGCATCCAGCAGAGCCCGATCCGGCAGATCCTCCTGCGCCGCCCCCCGCAGAAAGGCCGTGGCGGCGTACAGGTTGCCGCAACTGGCAATCGTCACTTCGTCGCCAAAAACCGGCTGAAACAGGCGGGCCATGGAATCGGTGGTGAAACGCCAGTATTCCCCGTAGCGATCCGCGTCAAACCGGCTGATCTGACTGATGCCGGGGACGGTGGCCAGCATGACCCCGCCCGGTTTCAGCAGGTAGGCGGCCCCGGCCACGGCCTTTTGCACCTCGAAGGTGTATTGCAGGGTCTGGGCACAGATGAAGCAGTCAAAGGCTGCCGCCGGCAGACTGGCGGGGTCGGTCAGATCACCGATAATCGCCTCCCCACCTTCACCCAGGGCGGCATGCTGCAAAACCCTGAAGGAGGAGACCTCCCCTCGGGAGAATTGTCTGCTGTAGCTGCTGTCCCCCACTTCCAGCACCTCTCCCCGCATCAAGGCCCCCTGCTCCCGATAGAAATTCTCGATGTAGTAGCGGTCGATGGGCGTGCCGCGGTCGAAACCGAAACAGGTACTGAGCGGGACCTGTGGACATGTTTCCGCCACGCGGGCCGGGTCCAGTTTACGAATAACTGACTGTACCAGTTTAACACAAACGGTTATCAGTTTTGCGATCACAATGACCTCGATTGAGAAAAAACGTTCCGTTTAAATTCAATAATTAGTCAATTAAAATCTTCATTTATCCTTACAGCGGGCGCAATAGCGACAAATAACTTCGATCGATTCGTCCTGCATACTGTTGCAGATGGTTTTATAGAGGTCGCCTTGATGTAACTGTTCATAGGAAGCTTCAAACAGATTACCCAAACAATGCTGCAATGACCAGTCCATGCAGCACAGATAGACATCACCGTTGGGCATCATGACATTTTGATCGAAACGATTGCCGGAAGTCTTGCAACTGATCGGCCCCGTTTGCCTGGGAAGTCGATCGACAATGGTCTGATCCGCATTGTTGGCCCGGGAATACAGGGGCCTGACCTGGACTTTTTCCGTCTGGACCGCCTGCCGAATCGTTGCGGAAACCGTGCCGCTGTGATAGACGGCTTCGTCATAGGGGATGTGCCTGGAGAAAAGCCGGAAGGTTTCCAGCCAGCGGTCCTCGTCGGGCACCTTAAAGTTGGTGTCATCCGGCAGATGAACGGCACAGGGGTAGATATGCAGTCCCCGCAGGCGGTCCAGATCTCGGGATTTGAACCCGACCAGGGTGGTAAACAGGGCCACCCGATAACCCTGCTCGACCGCATGGCGCATCATCAGGGACGCCTCCGGATTGGCGAAGGGTTCGGAAAAACCGGAAAAATCCAACCTCACCCGTTTCGGTATTTTCTTCAGCAACAGCTGAAATTCGGCAAAGGTCAGGCGGGCCTTGCCCGTATAGGCCCGGCGCCAGGCATCCTGCGGACAGTCACGACAGCGATTGACACAGGGAAAGATGGTCGTGATCTCGAGAGTCGGACCGCCTTTGGGCCCGAACAGGATCTTCAAGGCCCTTTTTATTCTGGCCATACGCATGAAAAACATTCCCCTTAACCTCTCTGCACCATTCAGGGCCGAGGCGTTTCCGACCGGCCGTCTGCATCCCCGAACAGATGGATGTGCGCCTCCAGGTCGAAGGCCCGCATGGGACAATGACAGCAGATATCCGGCATCCCTTCGCCGCTGAGCAGGGCCTTGCGCAACCTGTGGGCATAGGCGCTGTTCCACAAGTCCGGCAGGGACCGCTCCTGCAGGTTGCCGAGAAGCAAGGCCCCCGGCTCATTGATGGTGGACATGCTGCAGGGGCGCACATCC
>JARRKW010000162.1:0-8947 GCA_037387645.1 Desulfuromonadaceae bacterium | reverse complement strand
CCGCCATTGGCATTGACGTTGCCCGACTCGTCAAAGATATTGATAAATTCGAGATCATGCCGTTTGCCGACCTCAAAGTCGTTAAAATCATGGGCCGGGGTAATTTTTACCGCGCCACTGCCGAATTCCAGATCGACATAGTCATCGGCAATAATGGGAATCTCCCGATTCACCAACGGCAACAATACCGTTTTACCCACCAACTCCCGATAGCGGTCGTCTTCGGGATTGACCGCCACAGCCGTGTCACCGAGCATGGTTTCGGGCCTCGTGGTGGCCACAACCAGAAAACGGTCGGTTCCCGAAACGGGATAGCGCAGATGCCAGAGATTGCCCTTTTTATCTTCGTGTTCCACCTCCAGATCCGACAGGGCGGTATGACAGCGGGGGCACCAGTTGATCAGCCGATTGTCGCGATAAATCAGGCCATCCTCGTAGAGGCTGACGAAGACTTCGCGCACGGCACTGGAGAGCCCTTCGTCCATGGTGAAACGCTCCCGTTCCCAATCGCAGGAGGCGCCAAGCCGTTTGAGCTGATTGATGATCTGCCCGCCGGATTCGCTGCGCCACTGCCAGACCCGTTCGACAAAAGCCTCCCGACCCAGCTCATGACGATCCTGACCGGCGCTGGCCAACTGTTTTTCCACCACATTCTGGGTAGCGATACCGGCATGGTCGGTCCCCGGCATCCACAGAACCTCATGGCCGCACATGCGCTTCCAGCGCACCAGGATATCCTGCAGGGTATTGTTCAGCGCATGTCCCATATGCAGCACACCGGTAACATTCGGTGGTGGAATAACGATGGAAAAATGGGGCTTGGGGGAGTTCTCATCGGCATGAAAACACCCCTGGGATTCCCAGGCCTGGTACCACTTCTTCTCCACATCTTGCGGTTCGTAACCTTTGGCCAATTTTGGTTCCATGGACGGCGTGTCCTTCCTGCTTGAAATGATCTACCACCGGCCGGTGGCAGCTTGAGTAATTTTTTTAGAAAAAGAAATGGGGATCCAATAATCCCCATTTCCATCAGAAATAGTCGTCGATCGAAATCGACGCGCTGTTATGCAATTATTTACCGGATGTTGTCCTTGATCTGACGAATCTCATCTTTGATCAGCTGTTCCGCCAAATCCGGGACGACTTCCCAGGCGATCTTTTCCAGAATGGACCCGGCCAGCCTTTCGACAACGGCTCCGGCCACCCGCTCAACCACCGCCTGCAGTTCCTCTTCACTCAGAGCCTGCACCCGACTTTCGACAGCCGCTGGCGACGCCACAACCACCTCCTCGGCCGCCACGGCCACCTCGACTTCCGGCTCGGAAACGGGCTCTTCGATTTCCGGCGCTTCCTCTTCCAGCGGCAGAATATCCTCCTCGCCCAGCTCCAGAACCTCTTCCTGGACAGCCGGTTCCGCCGCTGCTGCGGTCGCAGAATACCAGGACTCTTTCAGGGTTGCCGCCGCAGCCGTTGCCGCAGCCGCTTCGGCTGCGGCCGCAGCAATCCGATCGGTCTCTTCAGCCGCTGAGGGAGCTTCTTCTGTGGCCGCGACCTCGGCACCGGAGTACCAGGAAGCTTTCAGGTCCGCCGCCGTCTCCGCCACAGCCACGGGTTCTTCTTCCGCGGCCACTGCCGCCGGGGCCTCTTCGGTGACCTCGGCCTCAGCACCGGAGTACCAGGAACCTTTCAGATCCGCCGCCGTCTCCACCACAGCCAGGGGTTCTTCCTCCACCACCGCTGCCGCCGGGGCCGCTTCGGCCGCCTCGACCTCGGCACCGGAGTACCAGGAACCTTTCAGGTCCTCCGCCGTCTCCGCCACAACCACGGGCTCTTCTTCCACGGTCACTGCCGCCGGGGCCGCTTCGGTGACCTCGGCCTCGGCACCGGAGTACCAGGAACCTTTCATATCCGCCGCTGAAGGCGCGCTTTCCTCGGTTTCTTCTTCCACAAAAGTGAACTGATCTTCGTCCTCGGCCGTGGTAACGGTTTCTTCCGCCGTGGTTTCGAGCGGCTCCTCCTCTTCGAAGACAAAGGTATTATCGTCACTCGGAGGAGCCGTCTCCGCAGCCGGTTCGCTCACGGCCACCTCAGCGACCGACGCCTCGCCCTCTGAGGAAAATACAAACGTCTCCTCTGCACTGCCGCTATCCACCGAGGTTTCGGCAACAACCGGCTCCCCATCGCCGAAAACAAACGGCGCCTCGCCCTCGTCCTCGGCTGCCGCCTCTTCTTCGAACACGGTCGCTTCTTCCAGCTCCATCAGGTCGCCACTCTCAACCGAGACATCCGTTGTCTCGGCCGTGGCTTCCGGCTGCGGAGCCAGGTCTTCATCGACCAGTGCAACATTTCCCCAGATATCATCAGCGGCCGGTTCGGGAACAGCCGGTTCCGCCTCTTCTTCCGGCTCGAAAACATCGGCCAAATCGAGCTCTTCCGGTTCGCTGAGAACCTCTTCCGCAGCCAGATCCAGCTCTTCGGCGGCTGACGGCAAGGGTTCGGCCTCCGCCCACATATCCGTTTCCGCTTCCTCTGTGGAAACCTCGGCCGGAACTTCCGGTTCCAGTTCCGGTTCAGCCGTAATAGGAGGCGCCGAGGCGGCCTGTTCCAGCAACTCCTCAACCCGACGAATCAGGGTCTGCGATTCAAAGGGTTTGGATATCCAGCCGTCCGCCCCGGAGCTCTTGGCTTTTTCCTCATCAAAGGGTTCGAAAGTTCCGGTCAGCAACAGCACAGGAATCCGTGACAAAGAAGGATCGGCTTTGACTGCGGCACAAAGTTCATAGCCGTTCTTTCCCGGCATGAACACATCCGCCAAAATCAGGTCCGGCCGTTCCACCAGGGCCTGCTCCAAAGCAGCATCACCATTATCCACAACAGAGAGCTCGAAATCTTCGTTTACAAAGGTAATTCCGATGACCTTCTGTATCGTGATACTGTCGTCGGCAAGTAACAGTTTTCGGCTCATTCAAACCTCCTAATCCCCCGCCGGGGGAGGGTGCTGGGAAACCCAAAGCGCAGACCGACCAAGCCACAATGTCTCATAGCCTCTGGACTAGCCATCGCCAAATCATTTTCAAATTGCTTGAAAGCTATCATAGGCGATCCGGACCTGTCAAGCATTCCTAAAGAAAAAACCAATGGGTTAGGATAGTTAGAGTACCTTCCAGGGTTGCGGAAGAAATAATCGCTGATACAGATTCATGGCATAACGGTCAGTCATTCCGGCGAGAAAGTCGACCACGGAAACCAGCAGGTCGTCTCCCGGCAAGCGACGGCCTCCGCAAGCCACCAACTCCTGTTCATTTTCCGCGAAAAAAGCATAAAGTTCCCTTAATACGTGGGAGGCTTTCTCAAAATCGTCATGAACCATCTTCACCTGGTAGACATGCGCAAACAACCAGTCCCGCAAAGCCTCCACGGCCTCGGCAACCGCCGCTGACATCAGAATATTTCGGCCACCGTCGGCATGCGAAGCAACGACCAGGTCCCTGACCATGGTCCCGATGCGACGGGAATGAGAATCCCCCAGCAGCGACAGGATATCCCGGGGGACCTGTGGCTCCCGGATCACCCCCGCGCGCAAGGCATCATCCAGATCGTGGTTAACATAGGCGATAATATCCGCCAGTCGGACGATGCGCCCCTCCAGGGTCAGCGCCAGAACCTCCGCATCGGTGCTGAGAAGCATTCCCTTGCCCTTGGAGTGCTTGCGAATACCGTCCCGAACCTCCAGCGTCAGATTTAACCCCAGGCCCTCCTTTTCCAGAACATCGACCACCCGCAGGCTTTGCCGCACATGATGAAATCCCCCCGGGGCCAGTTCATTCAGGACACGCTCGCCGGCATGTCCGAACGGTGTATGCCCGAGATCATGAGCAAGGGCGATAGCCTCCGTCAGATCTTCATTCAGATCCAGCGCCCGCGCCACGGTGCGAGCAATTTGGGCCACTTCGAGGGTATGGGTTAAACGGGTTCGATAATGATCCCCTTCGGGAGAGAGAAAAACCTGAGTCTTATGTTTAAGTCGACGAAACGCCTTACAATGCAGAATGCGGTCACGATCATGTTGGAAAGCGGTACGCATCGTACAGGGAGGCTCCTGAACCTGCCTCCCACCGGACTGTTCACTGCGGCAGGCATGCACTGATAGAATCTGCCGTTCACGCTGTTCAAGACGACAACGGATATTCACTCTAAAAACCCACTTCCGGTCGAAAAACTACAATCTTGAGGGCCATGGTAAAATCGTTTCCAGATACTTTAGCGCGGTCTTTCAGAAGTACAATAAATAATACAAAAAACTTATAAAACGTCAAAATTGGGAAAAAATTTTCCTCTCAGGAAAATTTATCCTTGATTTCAGTTCCAATTTGCAGCCCATGCGTCCACAACAGCGATGAGCAAAGAAGAACTAATATCGGAGTTGTCTCAGATACATCAGGCTCTATCCGCTCTTGAGAAAGGCGAAACCCCCGCAGTCGAAAGTCAAACCGGCGGTGAAGAAGAAACTGCACCCGTTGTATCCAAGAAAAAAGCCTTCGGGAAAGACAAAATCACCTGCATGATCTGCGGCAAACAAATGAAAACCCTGGCCCGTCATTTAAAAACGGCGCACGACCTCAAACCGGGGGAGTACCGCAAGCAGTTCAACATTCCTCGCACCCAACCGCTGGCGGCGCGCTCCTATTCGGAAAGTCGCCGAAAAATGGCCTTCGACCGGGGACTGGGAGACAACCTGGCCAAAGCTCGGGCCGCCCGCGGCAAAAAGAAAAAATAGACCACCTGCCGAAGGTGGCATCCCGGGGGGAATGCCCGAAACGGACATTTCCCCCGGGACCGCTCACCCGCTTTTTTCAGAGCAGATTAAACGCAAAGGTTTCCAGGAGTTTCCCCTCACCGTCCAGGATTTCGACCCGCCAGCTCCCGGCCCATTCCGGAAGTAATGTTTTTGATGACCAGGTTCGCCAGTCGGCTGATTTCACCGGCAACTCCACCCGAGCCATTTCCCGTTCCTCCCAATACCATACGTGAAAGACCCGGGATTCGCCTACGGCACCGGCAATTCGGGTGAAACAGAACAGGCGATCCGAGGTGGCGGGATAACTGTGCACGGCATCCACCGGACGACGCTCGACAATCTGGGTCGTAATAACCCCTTCGGCCACCTCCAAAGCCAGCACCGAAACGGGCAGAACCAGCAAGAACCAGAAAACCAGGGCCAACCGGATGAAACGCTTCATGACAGTTTTTTCTCCTTTGCGGCTTGAGTAAAAAGTGATAATCAGGTATTAAAAAGAGAGACGAACCAGAAGCAACCCCAACATGAATATTATCTGAAATACGAATTTTTGCAGTTTAATGTCAAATTATTTCCGTTGCGAACGGAACAGTGCAACAGTAAAGGATTCCCTGCAATGAAACGTTTACTGCTTGGGGACTGTCGAAAACCTCTCCTTTCCACCGTTGAAACCATTCTTAAACACTGGGGCTACCGAACCCTGGTCTCATCACGCCCCGAACAGATCGAGGCGCTGCTGACCGAAACCTCACCGAACCTGCTGATTCTCGGAGCGGGAATGCTCGCCGATCCGAATTTCAACATCCGTTCGAAAGCTGAAACCTTGGTGGCCAGCGGCAACTGTCCGCTTATCGTTCTGAATGAAGAGGGAATCACGGACTTTTTTTCCGGTCCCCACGATCTGCTCAGTGTTCCGATTGAGCTTTTCTCCCTCTTTGAGTGCGTCCAGCGCCACATGGAGAGATTTCCCCGCAAGAACCTGCGCCTGGCGGTTAAACTCCCGGGGATGTTTTCCAACGGCAGCACGTCATATTTTGCCGAGGTTCTCAACCTGAGTGTTCAGGGACTGATGATCAAGACCAGCTTCCGCCTGGAAAAAGACGATCGCCTGACGGTATGCCTTCCTCTGGTGGGCATGCGTAAGGAAATCGAACTGGAAGGCAAGGTCCTGTATCCGGTCCACCCAACCCCCGACAACAATTATATGCAGGGAGCGGGCATCGGCTTCCTCAACCTGACAACGGAAACGCGTCAAGTTCTGGAAGATTTTATTGAAAAGCGATTTTTCGGCGACGTCACCTCGGAGGATGCGCCCGAAGGGGTCTCGCCGGATCAGATCGTCGACTCGAAAAGGAAACGTTAACAGGACAGCCGCACAGGTGGTTGTTCCCGGCCGGAGCCGCCGGCGAGCGACGCTTCAGCCACCATGATCCTTGGCCACGGAAAACCGCAGGTCAGCAAGGAAACTGCCTTGCCGGTCAAACCCCAGCCCAAAACCCTCGGCCAGAGTCGCCGCGACATGGGCGAAAGATTGCCGCCGTCCCAGGTCCGTCCCGCCGGACATGCCCGGGGACCAAGCCAATAAGGGCACGTATTCGCGGCTGTGATCGGTTCCGGCAGTGGTCGGATCACAGCCGTGATCGGCGGTAATAATCAACAGATCCCCCGTCCGCAAGCCAGCCAACAATTCAGGCAGGCGACGATCAACCCCCCGCCCGGCAAAAAGATCCTGAATTTTCCCCACCCCGTACACACTCAGACCGGCAGCGACCATGGCATCGAGAATGGTCGGCGCCGTCGGCGACAGGGAAAAATCGTGGCGACGGCTGGTGCGACAATAGTTCTCGGCGCAGTCTCCCACAAAAGGTCTGGCGATGACCCGACCAATCCGGTAGGGGTCGAGAAGCTTCCGGGCGATGGCACAGATTTCATAAAGCCGCGCCACCGGAATAACCTCTTCGTGGGCGGCGATCTGAAAGACCGAATCGGCGCTGGTATAGATGATGGGACGACCGCTGCGGACATGCTCATCCCCCAGCAGCCGCAGGATGTCGGTACCGCTGGCCGCCATGTTGCCGAGGGGCACCAGTCCCGTTTCCCGACGAAAGGCCGCAACGATCTCTTCCGGGAACCCTCGCGGATAGGTCGGCAACGGATTCGGTTCTATGATTCCGGCGATTTCCCAATGACCGGTGGTGCTGTCCTTGCCGGTGGAACGCTCGGCCATACGCCCCCAGGCCGCCTGTGGAGCAACCACGGGCGGGACCCCGGGAAGCGACAGAATGTTGCCCAATCCCATTCGCCCAAGAACCGGCAGCCTTAAACCACCGCAGGCTTCGGCCACATGCAGCAGGGTGTTGGCTCCGGCATCACCGTAACGATCCGCATCGGGGAGGGCGCCGACCCCGACACCATCCAGGGTGAGCAGAACGACCCGCTGCAATCTCACAGTCCCTGCTCCCGACGCCACTGTTCGACAATCCAGGTACCGGCACTGGTGCCGATGCGCCCGGCCCCGGCTTGCAGAAAAGTGCGGCAGCTTTCCAGATCGCGGATTCCTCCAGCGGCTTTGACCCCGATGCGCCCGGCCGCCGCCTTGACCAACAGGACCACATCGTCCAGGGTGGCGCCGCCGGGACCGAACCCGGTGGAGGTTTTGACATAATCCGCGCCGGCATTGACGACACAAGCGGTCAGAGCCTGTTTCTGCTCGTCATTGAGATAACAACATTCCAGAATGACCTTCACCCGGGCCGTTTCGGCAGCCCGCACCACCTGGCGGATCTCGCTCTCCACCCGATCCCAGTGCCCTTCGAGCGCCGCCCACAACTGGATGACCATGTCAATCTCTTGCGCCCCCTTGGCCACCGCTTCACTGGCTTCAAACACCTTGACGGCCGTCGGCACATAGCCCAGGGGAAAACCGACCACCGTGCCGACAGCGACTTCCGAGCCGTACAACAGTTCCGCAGCCAACGGAACCTGAACCGGCGGCAGGCACACCGAAGCGAAACCGTATTCCACCGCCTCTTCACAGAGACGGCGCACCTGCTCGGCCGTGGTACCGGCCTTGAGCAGGGTATGATCGATAAAGACGGCGGGATTTCCCAGCATCATGTGTCCACGCTAACGGAAAAATCGGCGTTCAGGTTCCCGCTCAACTGCGGTAGTCGGCGTTGATACGAACATAAACATAGGACAGATCCGAAGTGTAGTAGTAGCCCGCTCCCGCCCCCAGATTCAAATCGATGGTCACGGTAAACTCCGGTGATTTCAACACTTCTGAGGCCTGTGCCTCCAGTTCCTTACCGGTACCAAGGCCATTGCGAACCACCGACACCTCCCCGATATGAATATCAACCTGTTCCGGATCGATCTGCGCTCCAGAATAGCCGACTGCGGCAATAATCCGTCCCCAATTGGCGTCCTGACCAAAAAAGGCCGTTTTGACCAGATTCGAAGTGGCGACACTGCAGGCGGCCAGACGGGCATCGGCATCGCTTTCGGCCCCCCGCACCTGAATCTGCACCAGCTTGGTGGCTCCTTCACCGTCGCGCACGATCATTTTCGCCAGTTCCAGCAGGACCTCGTCGAGCAATGCCTGAAACTGCTCCGCCGCGGGCGAGCCGGAAGCAATCGCCGCATTTCCGGCCACACCACTGGCCAGCAGCAACACCATATCATTGGTCGAGGTATCGCGATCGACGGTAATGCTGTTGAAAGAGCCATCGACAGCGCGCCGCAGAACTCCATCGGCAAAGACTGGATCCAGTTCGGCGTCGGTCAGGACAAAGGCCAGCATGGTGGCCATATTGGGATGAATCATCCCGGCTCCCTTGGCCACTCCGAGGATGCGATAGGGCCGACCGGCCACCTCACCGGTTACCGCATACCGCTTGGGAAAGGAATCCGTGGTCATAATGGCGGTCGCCACTTCGCCGGCGCCATCCGGCTGTAACTGCTGGGCCAAAAGGGGAACCTGGGCCTCGAACTTATCCATGGCCAAAGGCACGCCGATCACCCCGGTGGATGAAACCGCCACCAACTTCTCATCAATGCCGAGAGCAGTGGCCGCCAGCGCGGCACAACGCAACGCATCCTGACGTCCCCGCTCACCGGTACAGGCATTGGCGTTGGCACTATTGGCCA